>JALVXW010000059.1 GCA_027038155.1 Sulfurovum sp. | reverse complement strand
TAAGAAGTTCACTCTTGAGTAGCTTATACTTCTCTTCTGTTTTGGCTTGATTCTTTTCAAGGTTTTCTATTTTGTTTTCCAGATAAACAATATCTTTTTCTGTCGCTTTGATATCTTTGGCTATCTTGCTTAAACGTCTGCTTGTCTTTTTTTGAGCCACAGAGGTCTGTGATAGAGTTTTTTGAGAGTCCTCAATCTTTGCAGTTGTAGATGTGGCATAAACCACCCCTACCATCAAAAACCATAGCAGTGTATAGTATCTCACTCGACATCTCTCTTGTTTGAAGAGACAACCCAATAGACAGCAAGTATGACAATCACCAACGAAGAGGTAAACAAAATAGCCATATCTTCTGTTGCAAACAGTCTCTCTTTATTGTGCATAATAACATCTATCCCACTTTGTGGTGCCCAGTAAAACTTTACATAATATAACATAGCCCCTACAAAAAGGGTGGCGAAGATAGCATCTGTTAATGCTACTCTAAAGAGTACACCTGCGCGCAACATCATAGGTGCTCCAAATATCTCCATGATCTGCATACGCTCTTTATGGGTATATTTCCATATCTCCATCTGTTTCACAATAAGAAAAAGACTCACAATAGACATAAAAAATATAAATATTTTCAAAATAAACTTTACAAGAGAGAAGAGCTTATAGCTTGAATTATAGGTACTTCCAAACGTTTCAACTCTCTTAATATTATTATCTTTCTCCAAATCAAGCTTAATTTTTTCAAGCTCTTGCGTATGCAAATAGGCATCTAAACCAATATCATAAAAATAAGGCAGTGCAGAGACAATCTCTTTGGAGTTACTGCTACTCAATCCCTCTCCTACTTTTTTAACAATACTCTCTCGTTTTACCTCTTTGGCCTTTGTGATATGCGGGTTTAACTTTTGAAGATGGGTAAGCTTTATGGGTTTTTTACTTACAACCAACATCGTATAGCCTTCAGTCAAATGCTTCTCATAAGTCTGGGTTGTACGTTCAAAGACAAGATAAAACTCAATACCAAGCAAAATAACCATAAGTGGCAAAATAAACATAAGATGATTTTTAATGAACTTCATAGACACCCTTGCTCTCTATAATAAAATGCCTGTATGGCAATGAAAAAATAGTAGGTATTTTATGTGTCACAACCAACACTGTTGTATCTAACTGCTGACAGGCATTCTCCATCAAATCCCAAATTACATTAGAGGAGTACTCATCAAGGTTTCCTGTGGGCTCATCTGCCAATATCACTACAGGATTTTTAGAAAGAGCCCGTGCAACACCTACACGTTGCTGCTCTCCACCAGAGAGTTCAAGAGGGTATCGCTCTGCATGCTCTGCAAGCTTCACATGATGCAGCAGTCTTTGTGCCTGTGTCTGCTGTACATCTCTGGAGTATCCCGCAATCATCAAAGGCAAAACCACATTTTTGGCAACCGTCCACTCATTCACCAGTTTGTAATCTTGAAAGATAATACCCAAATGTGTTCTAAGCTCCTGAAGTTTTTTGGGTGCAATGTTTGCCAGATTCTGCCCCCCTACCATAAGATTACCACCAGAGGGTTTAAGTGCCCCATAGAGCGATTTTAAAAGGGTGGATTTCCCTGAACCACTAGGTCCGGTAATAAAGACAAACTCCCCTTTTTTGATTGTAAAATTTGCATCTTTAATAATCTCTTTTTCGCCATTGTTATAAGAGAGTGTTAAGTGTGATGCACGAATAACATTTGACATAAGATTACCCTTTTTGAAGCATTAACTGCTCTGTAAGTTTTTGATGTGCTAAAAAATTGACTGTTGTCTTAACAGGTTCACAGACAAAATATCTACACCCGCTCTTCTGCAATACAATATATTTGTGTTCTGGTCTATCAAAACTTCCAAAAGCACATTTGATGAACAAAGCCCCACGAGCACTCTTGAATATACGTTCAAAATGGACAAAATATCCATCAAATACCAATGCCTTTTTAGGAAGTCTCTCCTCTATTGCTTCTGTATATTTTACCCCATTAAAGTTAAACTCTATTGAGCCCTCTTTCTCTTTAGCGTGTAACAGTGATGTCACATAGACATCATAGATATCTTTCTCTTGTCTTAACCATCGTGCTTCATATTTACTTGTTACTTCAAGGGCTTCATTTTTACGTACCTCTACCTCTGTTTTGGGCACAGAGAAAAATGTCTCAAGTGCATACCAGAAGTAGTTGTCACTATCGGTACGAAGCTCTAAACGCCCTCCTTTTCTAAGCACTCTTGTTGCCTCTGTTAAAAAACTTTTGGAAATCACACGACGCTGTGGTTTTTTATCCCAGGGGACAGGAAAGTGCACAAAAATTTTCTCACAAAGATTTGAAGGCAACATCTCCAAAAAGAGCCTTGCATCATAGTTCACCACCCAGATATTTGTAATACCCTGAAGTGCTATCTGTTTAAGCAACTGCTGGGCTGAGGGGGTATGTATCTCTAACCCGATAAAGAGTGTATCTGGGTTTTTCTCCGCTTGATAGAGCAGATGCCTACCAGACCCAAACCCCACCTCAACAGAGACTTTCTCTTTCGTAAAAACAATATTTTCAAAATCTTCAATCTTCTTAAAGTAGTCCGATGATGGGGCTGCTTTTGTCTGCGAGATAGCAATATTTGAAGAGAGTACTTTCAGGTTTAGCTCTTTGGCAACCAACCCAATAGCCTCTTTTAATATAGTGACATTCAGAGGTCTTGTCACTTTATCATATTTGAGTAGATAGGCGTGCTTGTCTGGTTTTATCTGAAGTAAAAATGTTTCATTTTTGTGTGTTACAGCAAGCACAGCATCTTTGTTGTTAAGCGATGTAGCAACATCGGTTATGAGTGAAGAGTCTTTTATTGTCTCTTCTATGGTAGCGATATCAAATGGTTGTACTTTGAGGTGTGGCATTTTTCCCTATCTTTGGTAGTTTCTTATGGTAATAGTCTATCCACTAATTGTGTACAAATAGTGTTCCTAATAGTTCAGGATTTATCTTTTTATCAATACTCTCTTGGTCAAAATATTTCTCCATATAGGCTCTCATATCATCAAACAAAGGAGCAACAAACTCCATTTTTTCACCTGTAATCGGATGGAGCAGATAGAGCAAATATGCATGCAGATTTACTCGCGGTATTTTATCTCTTTTGCTCTTAAATCCATATAAATCATCGCCCAAAATATGCCGTCCCAAACTATTGAGGTGCACACGTATCTGATGGGTACGTCCCGTAAAGAGTTTTGCCGCGATGAGCTCTACACCATACTCACTCTGTGCCAGCTTTACAAAGGCTGTTTTGGCACTCTTTCCATGTGGTACAACATCCATTTTGAGCCTATTTTTGGGGTTACGCCCTATGGGTTTTTCTACAATAGTATCCTCTTTAAGTGGACAGTCTATGAGTGCAAGATAGTAACGCCCCATACTCTTCTCTTGCAGTTGCAAACTTAGTTTCTCGTGAGCCTCATTGGTTTTTGCTACCACCAAAGCTCCTGTAGTCTCTTTGTCTATACGGTGCACAATACCATGACGCTCCTCACCACTAATTGTAGAGAGCGAAACCCCTTTATGGATAAGCCAATCTACCAGTGTAGGCTCTTTGACCGAAGGGGCAGGATGCACCACAAGACCTGAAGGTTTGTTGACCACTAAAAAATGCTCATCTTCATATAACACCTCAACATCAAAGTCTATAGGCGGTGCTACACGTTTTTGGGCTTCTTTAAATGTGTAATTTACCTCATCACCCTCTACAAGTTTAAAAC
>JALVXW010000058.1:2093-3804 GCA_027038155.1 Sulfurovum sp. | reverse complement strand
ATTTTGGGAAATATGCCATTACCCCAGATATGGAGGCACGTATACGTCATAATCTTCAAGTGGCTAAAGCGACCAACTCAAAAATAAAACTTGAAGGTAACTGTGATGAGTTTGGTACAGATGAGTATAACTATGCACTAGGACTCAAGCGTGCCAAAGCAGTCAAAGATACACTCGTTGCACAAGGTGTGGCATCTAGTAAAATGATTATGGTGAGTTTTGGTGAGAGTAGCCCTGTGTGTCAAAGTGCAAGCGAGTCTTGCTACAAAAGAAACAGAAGAGTTGATTTGCATTTGGTAAAGTAGTATGGTAAATATGAAAAAAATAAATCTATTGTGTGTGGGTATATCTTTGGCAACTACGCTAATGCATGCAGAGTCAACACTCTATGGTTTTGGTATTGAAGAGAAGAAACCTGCTTCTCAAACATCTTCTAGTGCATCTTTGGCAACACTTTCGGAGATGAGACAAAAGATAGTGCAGCAAGAGGAGCGTATAGATGGGCTAACTACCATTGTGGAAGGGCTAAGTGCCTCTTTGCATGAGTTGCAGTCTCAAAAAGAGCCTCAATCAACCAAGCAAAATAGTGATGCATTACTTCAAAAACTTGCAGGGATGATAGATAAAATTAATGCAGACTATGTAACAAAAGAGGCTTTAAATGAAGCACTAAAGGGTAAAACTTCTACGTTAAAAGCATCGTCAAAAGAGTCATCGTCTGAAACTGTAGCCTCAAAAGCACCCATAAAGAAAAGCGAATCATTAACCGATAAAACCACGGCAACACTCTATAGTGAAGGGGTCAGGGCTTTTGCCAAACACCATTACGAAGAAGCCAAAAAACGATTTACTATTACCGATACGAAAGGCTATAAGGCGGCTGCATCCAACTACTATTTGGGTGAAATCGCATACTATACCAAAAAGTATGAAGATGCTATTTTCTACTACAAAAAGAGTGCAGGTTTGTATGATAAAGCCAACTATATTGACACCCTTTTGCTTCATACGGCTATCTCTTTAGATAAAACAGGTGAAAAAGAGCAGGCACGTATATTTTATGAAAATATTATTGCAAATTATCCTAACAAAAAAACAGCAAAAATAGCCAAAGACAGAGTAAAAAAACTGTAGTGATGATGACTCTACGCATAGTGCTTTTGTGGTCTATTGCTTTAGTTTCTTACGCTACATTGCTTCCTCCTCCCAAAGGAGTAGAGACAATCCCTCTTAGCAAAACAGCATTTAAACAGTATCAACACCATAAAGAGCATATTATACGTTTGCGTGGAGAAGATTTTATTGTTGTCTCTGTGCGAGAACCTGGGAGTGATGGACGCTTTTATGCGGTAGATCGTGATGGTACGGTGTGGTGGTCTGGCACAATTACCTCAGGAGCCTCAGCGTTTCGAAGTCCATCGGGTATTTTTCGGATATTGAAAAAAAAGCGTTACCATATGTCTATGGCCTATCCAGATGAAAAGGGTATAAACAACATGGACTATATGATGCAGTTTACAAAACAGGGGCATGCCCTACATAAAGGGAGTACAAAGTGGTTGTCTCATGGTTGTATCCATATAGACCCCAAAGATATACCTGTGCTTTACCGTTGGAGTCATGTGGGTATGAGAGTTGTCATCACAAGAGAGAGTTATATGCCTTTTGCTCGTGATGATTTGATGCGATTGGGATTTTAGGACAGATTTTC
>JALVXW010000058.1:0-1993 GCA_027038155.1 Sulfurovum sp. | reverse complement strand
TCTAAAGTTCTGTAGCTCTATTGTAGGCTTTTTCTATAGCACGCATACATGAAGCCCTTACATTTCCCTCTTCTAATGCACGATAGCCTGCTGCGGTTGTGCCCCCTGGGCTCATGACACCATCTTTTAGCAGTGCGGGGTGTCTCTCTTGAATGAGTGTTGCAAATCCCTGAAAAAGTCCTCTCATGGTCGCCATGGCATCTTCGCGTTTGAGTCCTTGTTGTACGGCACCATCTGCAAGAGCCTCCGCAATCAGTGCTAAGTAGGCAGGACCAGAACCTGCCAAAGCAGTGGCAATATCTATCTCTTTTTCACTGCTAAGCCAAAGTGTCTGACCAATAGAGGAGAGTAGTGCTATCGCTTCGTCTTTGGCTTCTATGTTGCCTGTAAGGGTAGTCATAGAGGCACCTACAGAGGCTGCCAAATTGGGCATACTGCGTACCAACTGTTTAGGTTTGAATGCCTTTTTAAGCTTCTCTATGGAGGTTCCAGCCAGTACCGATATGAGTAGTTTTGCTTTACCATGGAGTAGCTTTCCAACTTCGTCCACATTGGCAGGCTTGATACAGAGTATGATGGTTTTGTCTGTGGTATCAAAATCTTTGATAAGATGTTTTTCTATTTTTTTGCCTAGGTGTGTTTCAAATTTTTCAAGCTTTTGCATGGCTCTACCGACAACTTCAATATGGTATTTCTCTTTGAGACCTTGGGCAATACTTAGTGCCATCGTACCATTACCGATAAATGTGATTGTTTGCATAATAACTCACTTTTCATATAGATTATTCAAATTATAACACAAAATTTGACCTTTATGTTGGTATAATAGGGCAATGATAACTTAGGATGGTTTTATGGAAACATTTTTACAAGAGGCAAAAGCATCAAGTAGAGTGCTAAGTACACTCAGCGGTACCCAAAAAAACAGCATACTCAAAGCTATGGCACAAGGGCTACGCGATAATAAAGCACAGATACTCAAAGCCAATGCGTTAGATATGGCAGATGCCGAAAAAAACAACCTTACAGCAGCCCTGAAAGATAGACTGCTTTTAGATGATGGACGCGTAGAGGGTATGGCAGTAGCCATCGAAGAGATAGCAGCCCTGAAAGAGCCAGTAGGGCGTGTACTGGATGGCTGGTATGCGGATGCCGGGTTTAAGATAGAAAAAGTCTCTGTGCCTATTGGGGTGATAGGAGTCATCTATGAGTCACGCCCAAATGTCACTGCCGATGTAGGGGCACTCTGTTTCAAAAGTGGCAATGTTGCCATACTCAAAGGCGGAAAAGAGGCAGAGCACTCAAACCAAGCCATAGCCTCTGTACTGCAAGGTGTACTCACTGCTCATGAATTGCCCAAAGGTGCCATAGCACTGCTACCAGACTCTTCTCGTGAGGGTGTGGCAAAGCTTATCAAGCAAGATGAGTATGTAGATCTTATAGTGCCACGTGGCGGAGAGGCACTTATTAAGTATGTCTCCTCCAATGCTACTGTGCCGGTAGTCAAGCACGATAAAGGACTTTGTCATACTTACATTGATGAAGATGCAGATTTTGAGAAAGCTTTGGCAGTTATCATCAATGCCAAGTGTCGTCGTACAGGGATTTGCGGAGCGTTGGAGACCTTGCTTGTAGATGAGGCTATCGCATTAGAGATACTACCAAGTATCAAAGAGGCGTATGATGCCCAAGCCACAGAGATAAGGGGATGCCCTAAAACCCAAGAAATCATAGAGGTAAATGCTGCCAATACAGAAGATTATGCTACGGAGTATTTGGAGAATATCTTGACGATTAGAGTAGTGGAGGGGGTAGAAGGTGCCATCTCTCACATAGAACAGTATGGTTCGCAACACTCTGAAGCGATTATTACCGAAAACTATACTACGGCTGAACACTTTTTAAACAGTGTAGATGCAGCGTGTGTGTACTTAAATGCAAGTACGCAGTTTACCGATGGTGGTGAGTTTGGTTTTGGAGCAGAGGTGGGCAT
>JALVXW010000057.1 GCA_027038155.1 Sulfurovum sp. | reverse complement strand
TGTGGGTTGGGGAACTTTACGTTGCCGCTTTCGCACTATTTTGACAAAGTGTTAGCTACAGAGATAAGTAAACGCTCTATTTATGCAGCACTTGAAAACTGTACGCTTAATGGGGTAGAGAATATTACCTTTGCCAGACTCGCTTCAGAAGAGATGACAGAGGCACTCAATGGAGTAAGAGAGTTTGAACGTCTTAAACATATAGATTTAAATCGTTATAACTTTTCTACTGTATTGGTTGACCCACCACGTGCAGGGCTAGATGAGGGGACGATAGAGCTTATCTCCAACATAGAACATATTATCTATATCTCTTGTAATCCTGAGACATTGGCAAGGGATTTGGAGACTTTGAGTAAGACCCACACCGTTACTGATGCAGCGATGTATGACCAGTTTCCGCATACTACTCATGTAGAAAGTGGAGTATTTTTGGTGAAAAGGGACTAATTGAACAGATTTCTATGCTCCACCATGGCACAATAGTTTTGCACCACATTGATACCTGCCGCTTTGACACGCTCGGCTGCATTGTTGTTGATGAGTTCTAGTTGTGTCCAGTAGGTCTTTACATCACCACGTGCGATAACTGCATCAGCAATGGCATCAAGGGCTGCTGGTTTTCTAAAGATTACAACCATATCTACAGGCACATCTATCTCTGCGAGGCTTCGGTAAACTTTTTCTCCTAAAATAGTATCACCTTTTGGATAGACAGGTATCATCTTGTAGCCAACCTCTTTGAGGTAGTGTGCCACATGGTTACTGGCTTTTGTTGTGTCTGGTGAAGCCCCTATAACTGCGATGGTTTTGGCTTCTTCGAAATAGCGTTTCATCTCTTGTGAGTTTGAGTTTACTCTTGGTAGTTCACACTCCATATATCTGTCCTTATCTCTATTTTTGGTATAATTTTACCAATTATTACCTAGGAAATATAATGTTAGACTTAAACAACATAAAAAAAGCGTATAAAAGAGTGCAGGGGGTGGTGCACCATACCCCTTTTGCCTATGCTCCTATCCTGAGCCAACTGTCGGGTTATGATGTCTATTTGAAAAAAGAGAACCTTCAGCGTACAGGAGCCTTTAAACTTAGGGGTGCTTTTAATAAAATAGCATCACTTGTAGAGAGTGGAGAAAAAGGTGGTGTGGTAGCAGCAAGTGCCGGAAACCATGCACAAGGTGTGGCATTTGGGGCAAAACATTTTGGTATAGAGGCAACGATTGTGATGCCAGAGTCAACCCCTTTGACCAAAATACAAGGGGTCAAAGAGTTTGGTGCCAAAGTAATCCTGCATGGGAGCAACTATGATGAAGCCTATGCCTATGCAGTGACTTTTGGCAAAGAGCACAACTACACCTTTGTGCACCCCTTTACCGATGAGGAGGTGATGGCAGGACAGGGGACAGTTGCGTTGGAGATGTTTGAAGAGGTTGCTGACCTTGATGCCCTTGTGGTGCCTGTGGGTGGAGGAGGGCTTATTGCCGGTATGTCTGTTGCAAGCAGAGCACTCAGTCCCCAATGTAAAGTGATAGGTGTCTCCGCATCAGGAGCACCTGCGATGAAAAAGTCGTATGATGCCAAAAATGCCATAGATACCACCTCTGTACGCACGATAGCCGATGGTATAGCAGTGCGTGATACTTCCCCTGTAACATTAGAGTATATTTTAAACAATGTAGATGCTTTTGAGAGTGTCTGCGAAGATGAGATAGCCTCAGCTATACTCTTTTTGCTTGAGAAACAGAAGGTACTTGTTGAGGGGGCTGGAGCAGTAGGTGTAGCAGCACTTCTTCATCATAAAATAGACCTCCCCAAAGGCTCTAAAGTAGGTATCGTACTTAGCGGAGGAAACATTGATGTCACAATGCTCTCTCTTATTATAGAAAAGGGGCTTATGAAATCTGCACGTAAGATGAAGCTACGGGTTCTTTTGGTAGATAAACCAGGTTCACTTCAGGCATTTACCTCTATCCTTACAAATATTGGTGCAAATATTGTCCAGATAGGCTACGACAGAACCTCTACAGATTTGGAATTTGGCGATGCTCATGTCTCTGTAGCACTGGAGACCAAAGGGGTAGAGCACCAAGAGCTTATACGCAATAAACTTACTGAGGGTGGATTTGTTTTCAGGGAAGAACATTAATTTTTTTGAGAAGGAGATTTTTAATCTATTTTTTGTTATACTATTATATTGGGTGAATGAGTAGTTTTTATTAAAAATCTGAGCATTTGAAGGGAAAAGAGTGTCTGTGAGACCTGATGGTACAGTAACAAAATTAAGAATTTTAACCTTTATTCCAATTTTTATTATTGGTATAGGGTTATTGGTTTCGATATTCCATTCTTTAAAGCAAATTCAAGCATTAGAAACACTGGAGGAGAATACCTGTAAAATAAAAAATATCTCTAAACTTGTTCTAGATCTTCAGAAGGAGAGAGGTTTAAGCAGTGGTTTTTTGGGGAGCAAAGGTAAAAAGTTTACTTTGCAACTCAAAAAAATAAGACAAAAAGTGGATTATGACTATCAAAAATTTCCAAAAAACAGAGAGCTTTTAGAGATAAGAAAAAAGATAGATACTTTAAATATTTCTGCTATTGATGCCTTTCTGTTTTACACCAATAGTATTAAAAAGATGCAAAAAAACTACCTTGAAGTAACTATTCATATAGAAGATATGTATCTCTCAAGACAGTCACAGGTTTATATCAATCTCTCTTTGATGCAAGAAGCACTTGGACGAATAAGAGGTTCTCTTAATGGGGTACTTTCAAAAAAAGATGGTTTAGATAAAGCACTTTTATACAATATGTTTCATTCAAAAGGGATGTATGACTCTTCGTGTGATAGATTTGATGCAATAAGTTCACAAAAATATATTGATGATTTTCAAAAAATAACAACACATAAAACGTATAAATATATTGAAAATATAGTCAATAAATATACGTTGCTTCAGTTTAAAAATTCAGGAGAAGACCCGCAGAAATGGTTCCGTGCTGCTACAACTATTATTGACAAGATAACAAAGATAGAAGCGTCACTTATGGGTGCTATTGAAGTTTATATTAAACATAAAGAGACAGATACACAAGTGCAAGTGATTGAACAAATTACTTTTTTTCTTTTGATACTTCTTTTTAGTTCTTGGCTTGGATATAAATTAAAAAATGATATTTTGCGAAATATCGCACTTTTAAATCAATACAAAGATGCCGTAGATAGAAGTAGTATTGTTTCAAAAACAGACAAAAAAGGAAAAATTACCTATGTCAATGATAAATTCTGTGCTATCTCTGGATACAGCAAGAAGGAACTAATAGGAAAACCACATAATATCGTTCGGCATCCAGATATGAAAAAAGAAGATTTTAGAGATATGTGGAATACTATTTTGGCAAAAAAACCATGGTTTGGTGTAATAAAAAATAAGAAAAAAAATGATGGTTTCTATATTGTAGAAGCGACTATCAATCCTATACTTAACCATAAAAATGAAATTGAAGAGTTTATTGCGATTAGAAATGATATTACAGAGAATATCATGCTTCATGAAGATTTGGAGCATACACAAGAAGAGTTGATCTTTAAAATGGGAGAAGTTGCCGAAAGGAGAAGTCGGGAGACTGCTTCGCATGTAAAAAGAGTTGCACTTTATTCACAACTTTTAGGAAAATTTTATGGACTCAAAGAGGAGGAGATTAAATATCTCACAACGGCATCGCCTATGCATGATATTGGGAAAGTTGGAATACCTGATGAGATCTTGACAAAGCCTAGTAAACTTACACCCAAAGAGTGGGAAATCATGAAAACCCATACGCGTATAGGCTATGAGTTGTTTAAACATTCCA
>JALVXW010000056.1 GCA_027038155.1 Sulfurovum sp. | reverse complement strand
TACGAAAGATACCCTCAAGCTTCTCTTTGTTGTCCTCTTCTATGCGTTCTAATGCCTTGTTTATAATCTCTCCAATCTTTGCAGACTCTTTATGTTTTAGCAGATAGTCAAAGGTACAGCTCTCATCCAACACAAATTTCTCACGTTTCAAACTCTTGGCAATACGTTCTTCATTACCTTTGTATTTCTCATGCAACTCTTCAAGCTTCTCTTTATAAAAGTCAGACAAATACTTCACAAAGAGCATCGTAAGTACATAATCTTTGTACTCATTACTATCCATCGTACCCCTAAAAGTATCACACGCTCTCCAGACAATGTTGTTAATGGTCTCTTGTGTTGTTTTTGTCATTATTTCGTTTCCTTGTTTTGTTGTATTATGGTATCTAAGATTGTCTGTGAAAGTTGTTTTTTTCATCTATAAGTTTTTGAAGCAACTCTTGTTCTTTTTGGGCTAAGTCCAAAAGAGATACAAGCCTTTTTTGTTCTACCAAAGGTAGCAAAACAATCTCAAGGTTTTCTAAGTCTCTTGTCTTTATCATGGGTATAGCTGTACTTTGCATATCTAGCTTTAACTGTCGCTCTGCCGTTTTTGAATTCATATAACTTAGCATCTACATGGTTAGTATCTATACGGATGATGGAAAGCAAAGAGTTTATGAGTAAACCCTCATCTTCTTTTTCTATATAAAGAGCCAAAGAGGGAGAACGAAGCCTTACCAATATGTCACCTTCTTGTGTAAAGTACTTACAGTGACTGAGACAAACGCATCTGTATGCTTATGGTCTAGTTGAACACCAGACCCAAAACAACGCAAAGAGACTTGTGAATACTTTACTTTATACTCTGAATCCAGCTGAGCCTTCTTACGAGCCACAACCAAACCAGTACGAACAGTAGCAATATCACCTAATTTCACTTTCAATACAGACCTTTCTTGGTGTTTATCTTACAACAGTACACTTTTATTGTGCACATGTCAAGTAAATTTATATTTATTATGTATTATTTGCAAATAAACATAACTATCTGCTTTTTTATCTGGTTTTACTTGCATGCAACGGTCTTTATCTATTGTAATAGGTAAAGATACAGTATCTACAAGGATGTCTACATTTAATAAATAGTTGTGTAACCAAAAAATTTATAAACTTTTTATTGGAATTACCAAATGATATAGTGTGATGATAAGTATGCAGGATAAGATTATTATCACAATTTCGCTATAATCTCTTTATGAAAAAAATCATTACATTATTACTCTTATTGACCACATACATATTTTCTAATATCAACGCTATAGTCAGCATCGCACCAGAGGTGACCTTTGTCAAAGCTATAGGAGGAGAGAAAGTAGATATCTCTCTTATGGTTCAAGTGGGCAACTCACCACACACCTATGAGCCTAAACCTTCGCAGATGAGAGCCATCGCCAAAGCGGATATTTATTTTGCTATAGGTGTTGAATTTGAACATGTCTGGCTGTCTAAGTTTCATAGCCTCAATGAAAAAATGCAGATTGTAAATCTTGATGAGAGTATAACAAAGATAGAGATGACACAGGCTCACCATACCCATAAGAGCCATGATGGAGATGACAAAAAAGACCCTCATATCTGGACATCTCCTGCCAATGTAAAGCGTATAGCTCAAAATATCTATAGGGCTCTAAGTGCTATAGACTCGGACAATATGAAATACTATAAAAATAATCTAAATCTCTTTTTGGATAGAGTAAATCACACAGACAATCAAATAAAAGAACTTCTCTCTACACTCAAAGGCTCACGTACATTTATGGTTTTTCACCCTTCGTGGGACTACTTTGCAAACGCCTATAACTTAGAACAGATAGCTGTTGAAGTAGAAGGCAAAAGCCCCAAACCCAGAGAGTTGGTAAATCTTATCAAAGAGGCAAAAGAGGAGAAAGTAAAAGCTATCTTTACGCAGCCTGAATTTTCTGATGCTTCTGCCAAGATTATCGCCAATGAATTGCATATTCCCGTGGTAAAAATAAGCCCTATGGCTCAAAATTGGTCTGATACTCTTATCGTTATCGCTAAAACCATTGCAGGGAAAAAGTAGATGAACGTTATAGAGATAACTAACCTCTCCTTTGCATATGAAAAAGAGCCTGTTTTAGAGCAAATCAATCTCACCGTAAAAAAGAGAGATTTTCTTGCTATCATTGGACCAAATGGTGGAGGTAAATCTACCCTATTAAAGCTGATATTGGGGATAAACCCTATACAAAGCGGCAGCATTAAGGTTTTGGGCAGAAGACCCAAGGAGAGCCTGCGTAACATTGGTTATGTGCCCCAAAATACCAATGTCAATACAGACTTCCCCATAAAAGTCATAGAGGTGGCAATGATGGGACACGTAGAGGGGAAACGCCCTCTCTTTGGGTATGGAAAAGATGAAGTCCTTTGTGCTATGGGTGCTTTGGAACAAGTAGGTATGGCAGACTTTGCACAAACAAAGATAGGCTCACTCTCAGGGGGGCAACGCCAACGTGTGATGATAGCCAGAGCGTTGTGTGCTCACCCCAAAATACTCATACTTGATGAACCCACATCAAGCATAGACATTACGGGACAACGTGACATCTATGAGCTACTAAAAGAGCTCAACAAATACATTACTGTCATTGTAGTAAGCCATGACATCTCTGTGATTTTAGAGTATGCCAATAAGGCAGCCCATGTCAACAAAACCCTCTCCTACCATGACATCTCAGACAAACACTCTACCTTCCATACCCACGGTAACAATGAGCACTTTTGTGAGATTGAACTGCTTCAGATGCTAGGGAGTGAGCAGTGTAATACCTGCAAAGAAGACCCCTCCCCATGGAGGATTAAACCATGATAGAAGCTCTACAGTTTGACTTTATGCAACATGCCCTGCTTGCAGGGATACTTGTCAGTTTTGCTGCGGGTATCATAGGCTCTCTTATTGTGGTAAACCGTATGGTATTTCTGGCAGGAGGAATAGCCCACACCTCTTATGGGGGCATTGGTTTGGCTGTTTACTTTGGTCTGCCTATCTTTCTAGGAGCCTCACTCTTTGCCGTAGGGGCTGCCCTACTCATCGCAACACTCACGCTCAAAAAGCGTCACCGTATCGATACTTTCATTGGACTCATCTGGGCAGTAGGTATGGCAATAGGGGTTATTTTTGTTGACCTTACCCCTGGGTACAATGTTGACCTTATGAGCTATCTTTTTGGCTCTATCTTGGCTGTGAGTACACAAGATTTGTATTTTATGGGAGCCTTACTTGCCATGATACTGCTCATTGTGACACTACGTTATCGTGATATTTTAGCAGTCTCTTATGACTCTGAGTATGCAG
Source organism: Sulfurovum sp. (assembly GCA_027038155.1). Classification (GTDB taxonomy): domain Bacteria; phylum Campylobacterota; class Campylobacteria; order Campylobacterales; family Sulfurovaceae; genus Sulfurovum. Next base: position 530 of record JALVXW010000056.1, on the reverse strand, counting down.
GCTTACGTGGGGTAAATGTACGCTTTTTCTATACGCTTACTCTTGTGCTCTCAGCTCTTACTGTTGTTATTGCCATTAAAGTTGTGGGGCTCATCTTGGTGATTGCCATGCTTACGATTCCTGTTTATATCGCCGAAAAACTCTCATCAAGCCTTTTTTCTATGATGTTTATCTCTGGAACCATCGCTACACTCTTTACACTGGCAGGACTATGGCTCTCTTATAGTTACGACTTGACCTCTGGTGCGTCTATTATTATGGTTTCGGCACTCTCTTTGGGAGTATTCCTTTTAGTTTCTAAAAAAAGTTAGTATAATAAGTTCAATATTTTCCAAAGGCAGTAGATGATAACACTAAGAGATAAAACCCCAAAGATTTTAGTGGTTGGTGATTTGATGATAGACCACTACCTATGGGGCAAGTGTGAACGTATCTCTCCTGAAGCACCTGTGCAGATAGTTGCGATAGACAAAGAGACCTCTGTGCTAGGCGGTGCAGGAAATGTCATACACAACCTCATAGACCTAGGA
>JALVXW010000055.1 GCA_027038155.1 Sulfurovum sp. | reverse complement strand
TAAAAACAGCAGGTGATGATTTTGCATCACGTATCGTTCAGATGTTTGAAAATGTGATTCACCAAGGGCATGGTTCTTTGGTATTGGTCTTCTTGATTGGCGTGATTTTTGGTGGAATTATCCAATATACAAGGGTAGATAAATTTGAGAAAATAGCAGGGTTTGCAATGCTCAAAGATACCATCGTGCCAAAGATGCTTTTTTTGACAGTAGGAGTGACCAGTATAGGACTCTATTTTCTTATAGAAGCAGGTGGAGCACACTATCACATTAAACCCATTATATGGCAAGGACTTGTTGTAGGGGGCATTTTGTTTGGTGCCTCTATGGCAATTTTTGGCAAGTGTCCAGGTACTGGCCCTGTCTCTGTAGCAGAAGGACGTATTGATGTACTTGTGGGAGCTATTGGTGGATTATTGGGCGGATTGGTATTTACGCTCTACTATGATGACTTCTTTAAATCGCTTATGGGCAAAAGTGCAGGGAAATTGACACTACCATCATTTTTCCCAGAGAATGAACATATGGTTGTACTTATCTTTGGTGTGTTTGTGAGTATCATAGCCTTTATCATCCCTAAAAAGGAGATGTTTGATGAAGCAGATTTGTGCAAACTTCCAGAAGAGCAAAGACCGGACAGACAAGGTTAGATTTTAAATCGATACCCTAGAGATTCCAGATGTGTACGTATCTGTTCTGGAATATCTCCTTGAAACTCCAGCGTGTTCTCTTTTACGGTGCCTCCTGTGCCCAACTTCTTCTTAAGGGTTTTCACTAAGTGCTGCAAATCATTTTTGGCCAAGTAAAAAGGTTTGACAATTGTCACTGTTTTGCCCCTACGTTTCTCTTTTGCCAAGTAAAGTTGGTGTTTCTGGGGTATCTTTATCTCGGTATCTGTTTTTGGTAAAGGTTTGTTTTTATTGTCCGAAGACCAACCTTGCTCATCAAAATGTGCACCCATTTCAAATAGATTTTTCATGCTGTTTATTCCTCTATGTTGTATATGATTTCAGTTTTATTCTTCTTAGTCTGTATCTCATAAATACTCAATCCCTCTATAGGAAGCTTCATAAATGCTTCTATGGAGCTAACACCAGCTTTTGCTATTTCACGTAGTACAATGCCTCTATAGGCTTTAGCCCAATGGCTGACAACTTTGCTATCTTTGATGAATTTTAGAGTTGTATAGGGTTTGGTGGGTTTATAAAATTTATCATAAAAGCCTGCACGCAAATCAAGTATTTCTTCATTTTTAAGATACTCTTCTATCAGATGGGCAGCGTGTTCATGGTAAAACTTTTCAGGCTTTATGCTCCCTACTGCTTCTCCTTGTTTAAGTTTATACTCTGGAATCAAGTCTGAACTTCTAATTGGTCCAAATAAATTAGAAAAAAGGATAACATGGTTATCTATATAGGTTTGGGCATCACTGTCAAGTTTGTCATACCCAAGATAATCAAAGGCAACACCAGTGTAACGTTCTATTGCTTTCATGGTAAGTTCATGGGCCATATCTTTTTTGTATTTGAGGATATCAGATTCTTTTTTTATGCCAAACATTTTAGAGAGTACTTGTATATCTCCCTGTTGTAAAATATTGATATAAGTATGTAAAAGTTTCATACGATGAGGAGCCAATGCTTTCAAAAAAAGTCTGTTGGGATGAAAAGGGAGTTCTCCTCCAGATTTTTTTGTTTCACTTGGTGCGAGTAGGATTTTCATGAGTATGCCTCTTTTTAGCGTATTTTTATCGTGATATTCTATAGAAATTATCTAAAAAAAGAAGAAATTTATATTTTTTTACAAAAAAACCTTGACATTTAAAATCTATTTGTCTATAATTCCCGTCCATTTAAATAGCAATAGCTTTTGAATGATGGTGCTGGTGTAGCTCAGCTGGCTAGAGCAGCTGATTTGTAATCAGCAGGTCGGGGGTTCGAGTCCCTTTACCAGCTCCATGAAATTTTTATCAGTGTTTGACCAGAAAATTAAACATTATGGTGGGTTACTCAAGTGGCCAACGAGGGCGGATTGTAAATCCGCTGACTATGTCTTCGAAGGTTCGAATCCTTCACCCACCACCATGTTTGCCTATGCGGGCGTAGCTCAGTGGCTAGAGTTCCTGCCTTCCAAGCAGGCTGTCGAGGGTTCGAATCCCTTCGCCCGCTCCATAGTATAATCTGGGAGCTGATGTGAATAATTATTTACACTACTTCACATTACTATAAATCACAAACACTTATAACAATTTTATATTTAATGATCATTTCATTATGCCCATATGGCTCAGGGGTAGAGCACTTCCTTGGTAAGGAAGAGGTCGTGAGTTCAAGTCTCACTATGGGCTCCAGAAATACTAAAACCAAGTATGGACAAGTGTGTAGTATGTATACTATACTCCTGTCCATATAGGTTAATATTGACTTAAGAAGATTTGGGTATAATACTGCCTTTATAAAACATTTACGCTAGGAGAAAAGCATGGCTAAAGAAAAATTTGAACGTACGAAACCGCACGTTAACATCGGTACAATCGGTCACGTTGACCACGGAAAAACTACATTAACAGCTGCGATTACAATGTGTCTCGGGCTTAAAAATGGTCAAGCAACAATGGATTATGATCAAATTGATAATGCTCCAGAAGAGAGAGAAAGAGGAATTACTATTGCTACTTCTCACGTAGAGTATGAAACTGACACAAGACACTACGCTCACGTAGACTGTCCAGGGCACGCCGATTACGTTAAAAATATGATTACTGGTGCTGCTCAAATGGATGGTGCAATTCTTGTTATTGCTTCTACTGATGGACCAATGGCTCAAACAAGAGAGCATATTCTTCTCTCTAAACAAGTAGGTGTACCATATATTGTTGTATTCTTAAACAAAGAAGATCAACTTGATGATGAAGACAAAGAGGAGATGTTGGAGCTTGTAGAGATGGAAGTACGTGAACTTCTTTCTGAGTATGATTTCCCAGGTGATGATACACCAATCGTTGCTGGTTCTGCATTCCAGGCACTGGAAGAAGCAAAAGCTGGAAATGCTGGTGAGTGGTCAGAAAAAATCTATAAACTTATGGATGAGGTAGATGCTTATATTCCAGAGCCAAAAAGAGAGACTGACAAAGATTTCCTTATGGCAATTGAAGATATCTTTACAATCCAAGGTCGTGGTACAGTTGTAACTGGTAAAGTTGACCAAGGTAAAGTATGTGTAGGTGACGAAATTGAAATCGTTGGTCTTAAAGATACACAAAAAACAACTGTAACTGGCGTTGAGATGTTCCGTAAAGAGATGGATTGTGGTGAAGCAGGTGATAACTGTGGTGTACTTCTTCGTGGTACTGCCAAAGATGATGTACAAAGAGGTATGGTTCTTTGTAAACCAGGCTCTATTACACCTCATACTAAATTTGAAGCTGAAATCTATGTATTGACTAAAGAAGAGGGTGGTAGACATACACCATTCTTTAACAACTATAGACCACAGTTCTATGTACGTACAACAGATGTAACAGGTTCAGTACAACTTCAAGAGGGCACAGAGATGGTTATGCCTGGAGATAATGTTAAAGTAAATGTTGAACTTATCGCTCCAGTTGCAATGGATCAAGGTACTAAGTTTGCTATCCGTGAAGGTGGTAGAACAGTTGGTGCTGGTGTTGTTTCTAAGATTCTTGCTTAAGAGAAACACTTGCAAGGGGAAAAATTCCTTCTTGCAAACTTATTATAGGAGATAGTAATGAGAGAAACAGTTCACCTAGGTTGTGAGAAATGTACAAGACGTAATTATCACACCACAAAAAATAAAAAGACAACAACAGAGAAACTTGCTCTTAAAAAGTATTGTAAATGGTGTAAATGCCATACCGTACATAAAGAGATGAAACTCTAAGCATCATACTTTTTTAATATCAGAGCTTTTAGCTTTGGTGTTAATTTAGGCCAATAGCTCAGTTGGTAGAGCACTGGTCTCCAAAACCAGGTGCCGTGGGTTCGAGTCCCTCTTGGCCTGCCACAAAAAAAGGTAATACATATGGGAAAAATTTCAACATTTATTGCAAACGCGAGAGCGGAGATTCATAAAGTAATATTTCCAACAAAAGTACAAGTAAGACAAGCATTTTTAGCAGTTATTCTAGTGGTTACTGTAATATCAATATTTTTAGCATTGGTTGACCTTTTAATGTCATCAATCGTATCATCAGTTTTGTAGGATAGACAATGGCTTTTCAATGGTATGCAATTCAAACCTATTCAGGATCTGAGCAATCAGTTAAAAGGGCAATTGAACAACTTGTAAAAGATTATGGTATCGAAGAAAAAGTTGATCGTATTGTGGTTCCTACAGAAGAGGTAATTGAAGTAAAAAATGGTGAAAAAAAGATTACAGAGAGAACATTGTACTCAGGGTATGCTTTCGCACATATAGACCTGGATACTGATCTTTGGCACAAGATTCAGTCGTTACCAAGAGTATCTAGATTTATCGGTGAACAAAAGACACCTACTGCTTTGGCAGCATCGGATGTAAAAAATATCTTAGAAAAAATGGAGAATAAATCTGCTCCACGTCCTAAGGTTGATTTTGAAACAGGAGAAATGGTGCGTATTATTGATGGACCGTTTGCCAACTTTACAGGTATGGTAGAGGAGTATGACCTTGACCATGGAAAATTAAAGTTAAATGTTTCAATTTTTGGTAGAAATACACCCGTTGAAATCCTCTACACTCAAGTAGAAAAAATTATATAAAGACCTTTTGGGTCAAATCAAACAAAGGAAGAACAGATGGCAAAAAAGATAGCTGAAAAGTTTAAAATGATGATTCCAGCTGGTGCTGCAAATCCATCACCGCCAGTAGGTCCAGCACTTGGACAACGTGGTGTAAATATTATGGAATTTTGTAAAGCATTTAATGAAAAAACAAAAGATCAAATGGGATTTAAGGTTCCAGTAATTGTAACTGTATATGCAGATAAAAGTTTTACAATGGAGACTAAACAACCCCCTGCTTCTGAGCTCATTATGAAGGCTGCAGGGATTAAAAAAGGTACGGATAACCCTATTACAACAAAAGTTGGAACGATCACAAAAGCAAAACTTGATGAAATCATTGAGAGAAAAATTGTTGATATGAATACGAATGATAAAGAGATGGCGGCAAATATTATCGCTGGAACTTGTAGAAGTATGGGTGTTGAAATAGTAGACTAGTTAAAACTGTCTAAGGTTTAAAACAAAATCTTTAACCACATGATTTAAAAAATGTGGGAGCATAAAAGCGGAGAATTAAAATGGCAAAAAAACCAAGTAAAAGAAGAGAAGCACTACTTAAAAAAGTAGATGTTACTAAAGCGTATAGTGTTGACGAAGCAATGAAAACACTTAAAGATCTTAAATCAGCAAAATTTGATGAAACAGTTGAAGTTGCACTTAATTTAAATGTTGATCCAAGACATGCAGACCAGATGGTGAGAGGATCGGTTGTTCTTCCTCATGGAACAGGTAAAACAGTAAGGGTTGCAGTATTTGCCAAAGATGCAAAGGCTGATGAAGCTAAAGCAGCAGGAGCTGATCTTGTTGGTGCAGCAGACCTCATTGAAGATATTCAAGCAGGTAAAATTGATTTTGATATTGTCATCTCTACACCTGATATGATGGGTGTGCTTGGTAAAGTAGCAAGAATTCTTGGACCAAAGGGGCTTATGCCAAACCCTAAAACAGGTACAGTAACGATGGATGTTGCCAAAGCAGTTGAAAATGCCAAAGGTGGACAGGTAAACTTTAGGGTTGATAAAAAAGGAAATATTCATGCTGGAATTGGTAAAATTTCGTTTTCACAAGAGGCTATTAAAGAGAACTTTGTAACATTCCTTGAAACAATAAATAAGGCTAAACCAGCTTCTGCTAAAGGAAGATTTATCACAAATGGTGCGATTTCGCTTACAATGAGTCCCTCTATTACACTAGATACTACCGAACTAATGGATATGAAGTAAAATAAAGAGACATTGGTCTCTTTATTATTTTCAAAAAAGTACTTGTATAGTACTTTTTTGAGGGTAATCTGTTTACTACTCATAATCTTAGATCTAAGATAAAAGGGGCGAAAGCTTAATTAGTTTACTTGAAAGAGTAGATGTGTAGGATACTCCTATACCCTTTTAGAGGTCGGAAGGAGAAATATATGACTAGAGCTAGAAAAGAAGAACTTGTTGCTGAAATGACAGCGGCGTTCAAAGATGCTGGTGCTATTATCGTTTGTGATTACAAAGGTATGACAGTTGAAAATCTTGAGACTGTAAGAAATCTTGCAAAAGCTGAAGATACAAAAGTCAAAGTTGTAAAAAACAGACTCGCACGTATTGCATTGAAAAATGCTGGGTGTGAAGATATTGAATTTACAGAGACAAACCTTGTAGTCTGGGGTGATGCACAAGTAACACCTTGTAAGATAGCCGATAAAGCAGCAACTGAGTTTAAAGACAGTTTTGCGATTAAAACGGGTTTAATTCAAGGTGAAGTTGCTAGTATGGAAACCATTAATGCAATGGCTAAATTACCTACTAGAGATGAGTTACTTGGTATGCTTCTTAATGTATGGAATGCACCAGTGCAAAACTTTACTATTGGTTTGCAAGCACTTGCAAACAAAAAAGAAGAAGAGGCGTAGCGTGGTGAGAGCCACATGGCTCTTTAAATTTGAAAACTATGTTTTCAATGAATTATAATAGTAATTTTTAAGGAATATATTATGGCAACAACTAAAGAAGATGTATTAGAGTTTATCTCAAACATGTCAGTACTTGAGCTTTCTGAGCTTGTAAAAGAATTTGAAGAAAAATTTGGCGTATCTGCACAAGCTACAGTGGTAGCTGCTGGTGGCGATGCTGGTGCTGGTGCAGCAGCTGAAGAGCAAACAGAGTTTGACGTAGTGCTTACTGATGCAGGAGCTAAAAAAATCAATGCAATTAAAGTCGTAAGAGCAATTACTGGTCTTGGTCTTAAAGAGGCAAAAGCTGCAGTTGAAGAGACACCATCAGTACTTAAAGAAGCTTGTTCTAAAGAAGAGGCTGAAGAGTTCAAAAAACAAATTGAAGAAGCTGGCGCTAAATGTGAGCTTAAATAAGTCCAAGGACTTATTGAGGCTGGGTATAGTGCCTGGTCTCAACCCTACAGATATAGTTAAAAGCTATTCGGAGACATTTCATACCCTCCTCTAATAGTTTCTTTGTGTATCTAGATAGTTTTTCTTATGTGTATAAGAAGACTACTTAACGATATTAATTAGCTAATTATAGACAACTACTAACACCACTACAAGGACAAATATGTTAAATTCTTTGCATTCTGGTAACAGACTTCGTGTTGATTTTTCGAAAACACCAAGAAAAATAGAGATTCCAAACCTGCTTCAACTTCAACAAAAAAGTTATGAAAACTTTTTAATGTTAGGGATGAAAGATAGAAAAAATTCTACTTTGGAAAAAGTCTTTAGATCAGCATTTCCTATCCATGATCAACAAAATAGAATTACATTAAGTTATAAAAATTCTGAAATTATTAAACCTAAGTATACGGTACGTGAATGTATGGAAAGAGGCTTAACCTATTCTGTATCACTTAAAATGAATATCTCTTTGACTATTTGGAATAGAGATGAAAAAACAGGAGAGAAACTGGATCCTAAAGAGATTAAAGAGCAAGCAGTCTTCGTGCGTGATATCCCACTGATGACAGAGAGAACATCCTTTGTGGTCAATGGTGTGGAGAGAGTGATTGTAAACCAGTTGCACAGATCTCCAGGTGTTATTTTTAAAGAAGAAGAGGGAACAACCGTGGGTGCAGGTATGCTCTACTCTGCACAAATTATCCCAGATCGTGGATCATGGCTCTATTTTGAGTATGATGCAAAAGATATCCTTTATGCCCGCATCAATAAAAGAAGAAAAATACCTGTGACTATTCTTTTTAGAGCACTAGATTACTCTAAAGATGATATTGTAAAACTTTTTTACACAACAAAAGAGATTACAATTAAAGAGAATAGGTTCTTAACGAAATTTGATGCAAATGATTTTTCCGGTAGAGCGGAGTATGATGTAAAAGATATTCATGGAAAAACAGTAGTCAATGCAGGAAAAAGACTCACAAAGAAAAAAGCACAAAAATTAGTTGAAGAGGGGCTAGAGTGGATTGAATATCCTCTTGATGTTCTTATGGAAAGACATTTGGCTTCACCAGTGATTGATCAGGAGAGTGGAGAAGTATTGTATGATACAGTCACACCCTTAGATGAAGCAAAACTCAAAAAGATGATTGAGCAGGGTATTGATAAGATTGAGATTATTGATGACCTTGCAGAGGGTGCAGACCGTTCTATTATTAATGCATTTATGGCAGATAATGAATCCTTGCGATTATTGAAACAAACAGAAGAGATAGACGATGAAAATGTACTTTCAGCAATTCGTATCTATAAAGTCATGAGACCAGGGGAGCCTGTTACTCCTGAGGCTGCAAAAGCATTTTTAAAACAACTGTTCTTTGATCCAGAAAGATATGACCTTACTAAGGTTGGTCGTATGAAAATGAATCATAAATTAGGTCTTGATATCCCTGAGTATGCTACCATATTGACTTCTGAAGATCTTATCAATGTTGTAAAGTATCTTATCAAAGTTAAAAATGGTAAAGGGCATATTGATGACAGAGATCACTTAGGCAATAGAAGAATTAGAGCGATTGGTGAGCTTCTTGGTAATGAGCTTCACAATGGATTGGTGAAGATGCAAAAAGCAATTCGTGATAAAATGACTACAGTATCAGGTACACTTGATGAGCTCATGCCACATGATTTGGTAAACTCTAAAATGATTACCAATACTATTTTGGAGTTCTTTTCAAGCGGACAACTCTCTCAGTTTATGGATCAAACAAATCCACTCTCTGAAGTGACACATAAAAGAAGACTTTCAGCACTCGGAGAGGGTGGTCTAGTCAAAGAGAGGGCTGGATTTGAGGTAAGGGATGTTCACCCAACTCACTATGGTCGTATTTGTCCGATTGAGACACCAGAGGGACAAAATATTGGGCTTATTAATACACTCTCTACCTATGCTAAAGTAAATGAGCATGGGTTTATTGAAGCACCTTATAAAGTGGTAAAAGATTGTCAGGTTACGGATGAAATTGTCTATATTACGGCAACGCAAGAGGAGGATAAATGTATTGCTCCTGCTTCTACAGTTTTGACAGAAGATGGTCGAATAGAAGAGGATCTTATAGAGACAAGACTCAATGGTAATATTGAACTTAATGATGCTAAACGTGTTGATTTGATTGATATCTCTCCTCTAATGATTTCAGGTTCTGCCGCGGCATTGATTCCGTTCTTGGAGCATGATGATGCAAACCGTGCACTAATGGGGTCAAACATGCAACGTCAAGCGGTACCACTTCTTAAGACAGATGCTCCTGTAGTGGGTACAGGCATGGAAGCCATTGTAAGTCGTGATGCTTGGGAGTGTGTAAAAGCAAGAAGAGCAGGAACTGTTGAAAAAGTAGATGGTAAAAATATTTATGTGATGGGAGAGGATGAAACAGGTGTATTTATTGACCATTACCCATTAGAAAAAAATATGAGAACCAACCAAAATACAACCTTTACACAAACACCCATTGTAAAATTGGGAGATAAAGTAGAGGCACAGCAGATTATCGCAGATGGTGCAAACATGGACCAAGGTGAGCTTGCAATTGGTAAGAACATCATGGTTGCCTTTATGCCTTGGTACGGATATAACTATGAAGATGCGATTATTATCTCTGAAAAAATTATACGTGAAGATACATTTACCTCAGTACATACTTATGAAAAAGAGGTAGAAGCCAGAGAGTTAAAGCATGGGGTAGAAGAGATTACAAGAGATATCCCAAATATACGTGAAGATGAACTTTTACACCTCGATGAGTCTGGGATTGTTCAGATTGGTACATATGTGAAACCTGGAATGATTTTAGTAGGTAAAGTCTCTCCAAAAGGTGAGATAAAGCCTACACCAGAAGAGAGACTTTTGCGTGCTATCTTTGGTGAAAAAGCAGGGCATGTGGTAAATAAATCACTCTATTGTCCAGCTTCTATGGAAGGTGTGGTTGTTGATATTAAAGTCTTTACCAAAAAAGGTTATGAAAAAGATGCCCGTGCGATTCAGGCCTATGAAGAAGAAAAAGCTGTACTTGATGGAGACCATCATGATCAGCTTTTGATGATAGACAGAGAAGAGATTTTGCGTATTGCAAAGTATCTGGCATCTCAAGAACTTGTTAAAGATGTGATGGTTGGTGAGACTGAATATAAAGCAGGTTCAACCATTGATGAAGATACGATTAAAGAGATTAATAGATTTGCCCTTCGTGGTGTGGTACAATCTTACTCTGATGAAGTACAAAGTGAGTATGAGTCATTAAAAAATTATTTCTTAAAACAAAAGAAAAGACTGAAAACAGAACATGAAGAGAAGTTAACAGTTCTTGAAAAAGATGATATTCTTCCTTCGGGGGTAACCAAACTTGTTAAGATTTATATTGCGACTAAACGTAAATTAAAAGTAGGGGATAAGATGGCAGGACGTCATGGGAACAAAGGTATTGTTTCTAACATCGTCCCTGAAATTGATATGCCATATATGGAAGATGGAAGAGCCGTAGAGATTATTCTTAATCCACTAGGGGTACCTTCTCGTATGAATATCGGACAGATTCTTGAAGTCCACCTTGGTCTTGTAGGTAAGAGACTTGGTGAGCAGATTCAAGAGATGTTTGATACAAAGCAAGAGAATTTTATTCAAGAACTTAGAGCGAAGATGATTGAGATAGCTGATGTGGCGAAACTTATGAATGCTAAAGAGATTCTTAATGCAATGTCTGATGAGGAACTTCTTCGTTACGGTAGAGATTGGGCAAAAGGTGTAAAATTTGCAGCACCTGTCTTTGAAGGAGCGAATCAGGCTGAGTTTGATAAATTGTTTGAACTTGCCAAAATTGACTCCGATGGGAAAATGGTGCTCTTTGATGGTAAAACTGGAGAGCAGATGATAGAGCGCGTGAATGTTGGTTATATGTATATGCTAAAACTTCACCACTTGGTGGATGAAAAAGCACATGCACGTTCAACTGGTCCATACTCTCTGGTTACGCAACAACCAGTGGGCGGTAAAGCTCTCTTTGGTGGACAGAGATTTGGAGAGATGGAAGTATGGGCACTTGAAGCCTATGGTGCTTCGCATATTCTTAAAGAGATGTTGACGATTAAGTCTGATGATGTAGATGGTAGAGCAAGAGCATACAGAGCTATCACCAAAGGTGAGTCTGTGCCAGAATCAGGTGTGCCTGAAACAATGTTTGTATTGACTAAAGAGCTTCAGGCCCTTGGGTTGGATACAGAGTTATATGAGAGCAAAAAAGTAGTGGAGGGTGAAAATGAGTAAGTTTTTAGAGAATTTAACACCAGTAGATCTTAACAGTGAAGAGAGACCAATGGATATTGCTGCATTGCAACTTAGAGTTGCAAGCCCAGACAAGGTACTCTCTTGGAGTTACGGAGAGGTAAAAAAGCCAGAAACCATTAATTACAGAACCCTTAAGCCAGAGCGTGATGGACTTTTTTGTGCAAAAATATTTGGGCCTATCAGAGATTATGAGTGTCTGTGTGGCAAATATAAAAAAATGCGTTACAAAGGTGTTGTTTGTGAGAAATGTGGGGTTGAAGTAACAAGCTCCAAAGTAAGAAGAAACAGAATGGGGCATATTGACCTTATTGCACCTGTAGCACATATTTGGTATGTAAGTTCATTGCCATCACGTATTGGTACACTCCTTGGTGTAAAAATGAAAGACCTTGAACGTGTACTCTACTACGAAGCATATATTGTAAAAACACCAGGAGAGGCATCATACGACAATGAAGGTTTAAATCCATTGGCTAAGTATGATGTACTAAATGAAGAGCAGTATCAGCAGATTGTGCAACGTTTTGGGGATACAGGACTTGATGCACGTATGGGTGGAGAGATTGTTCAAGAGCTTCTTGCAGAGCTTGATCTTGTAGAGATGTTTACGCAGCTTAAACTTGATATAGAAGCAACAAAATCTGAAGCAAAAAGAAAAACCATTGTCAAGAGACTAAAGGTGATTGAAGCGTTTCTTCACTCAGGGAATAGACCTGAGTGGATGATGTTGACACAACTGCCAGTACTTCCGCCAGATTTACGTCCACTTGTAAGTCTTGATGGTGGTAAGTTTGCAGTTTCGGATGTGAATGACCTCTATAGAAGAGTAATTAACCGTAACCAACGTCTTAAACGTCTTGTGGAGCTAGATGCACCAGAGATTATTGTAAGAAACGAAAAACGTATGCTTCAAGAGGCAGTGGATGCGTTATTTGATAATGGCAGACGCGGAAATGCAGTAAAAGGTGCGAATAAACGACCACTTAAATCACTCTCTGAAGTTATCAAAGGTAAACAGGGACGTTTTAGACAAAACCTTCTTGGGAAACGTGTGGATTTCTCTGGTCGTTCTGTAATTGTTGTGGGACCAGATTTGCGAATGGATCAGTGTGGTCTTCCAAAAATTATGGCGATTGAACTCTTTAAGCCACACTTGATGGCAAAACTTGAAGAGAAAGGGTATGCAACAACGCTTAAGCAAGCCAAAAAGATGATTGAGAAAAAAGAGAATGAAGTATGGGAGTGCTTAGAGGAGGTAGTTGAGAACTATCCTGTGCTACTTAACCGTGCACCAACACTTCATAAATTGTCTATTCAGGCATTTCACCCAAGACTCATTGAGGGTAAAGCAATTCAATTGCATCCATTGGTATGTTCTGCGTTTAATGCTGACTTTGATGGGGATCAGATGGCGGTACATGTGCCCCTTTCAGATGAAGCGATTGCAGAAGCAAAAGTATTGATGCTTGCATCTATGAACATCCTTCTTCCAGCATCAGGTAAAGCGATTGCGGTGCCTTCTCAGGATATGATTTTGGGTCTTTACTATCTAACATTAGAGAAAAATGATGTTAAAGGTGAAAATAAACTTTTTGCCAATGTAGAGGAGGTGGAGATTGCTTTTGAACAAGAAGCACTTGATTTGAATGCACGTATTAGAACTGTTATTAATGGTAAAATTGTAAAATCAACTGCAGGTAGGTTGATCTTAAAATCAATTATTCCTGATTATGTACCTGAAAAATATTGGAATAAAGTCTTAAAGAAAAAAGATATTGGTGTATTGGTTGATTATATTTATAAAATTGGCGGTGTTTCCAAAACAGCTGGATTCCTCGACAATCTTAAAGATATGGGTTTCAAATATGCAACCAAAGTAGGGGTTTCTATCTCTATTGATGATATTATTATCCCAGATGAGAAGGTGCCTAATGTTATCGCTGCTAAAGAACAGGTAAAAGAGATTCAAAGACAATTTGGTGCGGGACTTTTGACTGACCAAGAGCGGTATAACAAAATTATTGATATATGGACAGATGCAAATAACAGTATTGCAGGAAGTCTTATGTCTCTTATTAAAGAAGATAAAGATGGATTTAACTCTGTACATATGATGGCTGACTCAGGGGCAAGAGGAAGTGCTGCACAGATCAGACAGCTTTCAGGAATGAGGGGTCTAATGGCAAAATCTGATGGATCAATTATTGAGACGCCGATTACCTCAAATTTCCGTGAAGGTCTAAACGTACTTGAGTACTTTATTTCAACACATGGGGCAAGAAAAGGTCTTGCTGATACAGCGCTAAAAACTGCCAATGCGGGTTACTTGACAAGAAAACTTATAGATGTTGCCCAAAATGTAAAAATTTCTATAGCAGACTGTGGCACACATGAAGGTGTTGAAGTGTCTGATATTGTTGTGGGGAATGAGATGATTGAACCACTTTCAGACAGAATCTACGGTAGAGTATTGGCTGAAGATATTATTGACCCTATTACTTCTGAAGTATTAGTAAGTGAAGGTACGATGATTGATGAAGAGACGGCGACACGTGTGCAGGAAGCAGGTGTGCGTTCTGTTGTTATGAGGGCACCGTCTACATGTAAGGCATCTAAAGGTATTTGTGCAAAATGTTATGGACTTAACATGGCAGATAATAAAATAGTGAAACGTGGTGAAGCCGTGGGTGTCATTGCTGCACAGTCTATTGGGGAGCCAGGAACACAGTTGACACTTCGTACCTTCCATACAGGTGGTACTGCAACTGCTGGCAAAGAGGAGCGTTCTGTTGTTGCAGCAAAAGAGGGTTTTGTTAGATATTATAATTTAAATGTCTATAAGAACACAGAGGGCAAACTTATTGTTGCAAATAGAAGAAATGCTGGTGTACTTTTGGTAGAACCTAAAATCAAAGCAGTAGGCGATGGTACGGTTTCTGTTGTTGTGTCACATGATGAAATTATTGTATCTGTTGTGGCTAAAGGAAAAGATGAAATAAAGTATAACCTTAGAAAATCTGATGTTGCTAAGTCAAATGAACTTGCAGGTGTCGCAGGTAAAATTGAAGGTAAACTCTTCTTGCCGCTACAAGATGGCGACAAGGTAAAAGAGGGAGACTCTATTGTTGAGGTTATCAATGAGGGGTGGTCGGTACCAAGTCGTATACCATTTGCTTCGGAGCTCAAAGTAGAAGATGGTGCTCCAGTAACACAAGAGGTTAAATCAGAATCAAAAGGTATTGTAAAATTCTTCTTACTTAAAGGTGATTATCTGGAGGCGACCAATAAGTTTAATGCACATACCAAAGTAGATGAAAAAGGTCTCTTTGCGGTGATTGTAGATGAGAATAACAGAGAGGCGGCAAGACACTATATCTCAAGAGGTTCCGTGGTAAAAGTAGATGCCGAATCCTCTGTGGAGAGAGGAGCTATTCTCTCTGCACCTGAGGTTGCTACTCAGGTAGTGATTGCTGAATGGGATCCCTATTCAGAGCCTATTATTGCTGAACAACAAGGTACTATTAAGTTTGAAGATATTATCCCTGGTGTTACGGTAGTTGAACAGTTTGATGAAGTGACAGGTGATACAAGACTTGAGCTTAATGAGTATATCCCTGCAGCATATAAACCAGCGATTATTCTTGCTACACAAAGTGGTGAAATTATTCGTTATCAACTTGATGCCAAATCAAGTCTTTTTGTAAATGATGGTGACAGTGTTAATATTGCAGATATTTTGGCAAAAACACCAAAAGCAGCGATTAAGTCACAAGATATTACAGGAGGTCTTCCGCGAGTCTCTGAACTCTTTGAGGCAAGACGTCCAAAAGATATTGCGATGATTGCACAAATTGATGGGGTGGTAAGTTTTGGTAAGCCGTTACGTGGAAAAGAGAGACTTATTATATCTGGTGATAATGGTCAGGTGACAGAGCAGTTTATAGACAAAAACAAAGTAGCACTTGTGCATACAGGAGACTATGTGCACGCAGGTGAAAAATTGACAGATGGTGTTGTGTCATCACATGATATTCTTGCGGCTCTTGGTGAGAAAGCATTGTACGAGTATATCGTATCTGAAGTACAGATGGTTTACCGTCGTCAAGGGGTTAATATCTCAGATAAGCACATTGAGATAGTCACGTCACAGATGATGAGACAGGTAAAAGTAGTGGAGTCTGGTGATTCCAAATTTATTGCAGGAGATATTATCTCTCGTCGTAAATTCCAGGAAGAGAATGAATCTGTGATTAAACTTGGCGGTGAGCCAGCGATTGCTGAACCAATGTTAGTAGGTATTACCCGTTCGGCAGTTGGTGCAGACTCTATCATCTCAGCAGCATCATTCCAGGATACAACAAAAGTTCTTACTTCTGCATCTATAGCAGGCACAGTAGATAGACTTGAAGATCTTAAAGAGAATGTTGTTATTGGTCGTCTTATCCCAGTGGGTACAGGTATGATTGACAATGATGATATTAAGTTTGAGAGTGCTCAATAGGTATCTCTCTTTAACTGCTTCTAGCACTTG
>JALVXW010000054.1 GCA_027038155.1 Sulfurovum sp. | reverse complement strand
GAAAGTCAGGAGGTCGCCGGTTCAAGTCCGGTCACTCCGACCATATTTATTTATCAATGACCTTTCCCTTGTATCCAACTTCTTTAATCGCTTTTAGTAATGTCCTGTTTTGTACTTTTGTATCATCGTAAGTAACCGTAGCTGTATGTGTATTTAAAATAACTTTGGCTTTGATGACACCAGTTTGTTTTTTGAGATTTTTTTTGATGGTCATAGTGCATAAAGGGCAGGTCATGCCTGTGATGGCAATATGTACAGTAACCTCCTTGGCAAGCAGTATGCTTATAGATAATACAACAAGTAAAAAAGCCTTCATTCAGTCTCCTATAAAATAAAGTATCCAGTACTGGTAAGTCAATAGTATTCCAACGAGTAGTGTGCCAAAGATGAGATAATACAGATGGTATCTACATAGGTTTTTGGAACAGTAGGTTCTTGTGTTTTTCAACTTAAAATAACGGTACCACAAATAGAGTACAAGTATGAATGTTGCAAGTGCAAAATAGATATGATAGGGTGTAAATATTTTGAGAAATGAGAGTGATGTGGCACTGATACCAAAGAGTAAAAACAGTAAGGGTGCCAGACAGCAGGTGCTGGCAAGAAAAGCAGTCACCAAAGAGGTGACAATAAGTGCCCAAAAAGATTTTTCAGCATTTTGAGCCATTATTTAAAAATTTCCTGAGAGGTGATTTTATAGCTAAAATTTTTTGGTTCATAGTAGTCTAATACATCATCCTCTATTTCAGCATAAGGGTAGCCTAGCATATTGATAGGGTACTGGGTTGGCTTTGGTGAAAGGACAAAATCTCTTCCGTGATTGAAGGCTACCCAGTTCATTTCCCAGCTGTGTAAGTATTTGTTGTTGAGCTCTTTGACGCGTGGGTCATTGTGTTTTAATTTCTCTACCAATTCAAGTTTGGTAATATCTGCTGGATCGGCAGGAATCCATCCTGCTCCTGGGATGAAGTACTCTGCACGACAGTGCTGCCATGAGGTGATAGTCGCAAAACCTTTATCATCACTCTTGCCCAAGGCTCTGGAGAAGTGACTTCTTCCAAGACGAATACCAAATACTTCTCTGGCAGGGATACCTGCTGCACGCACAAGAGCAACAAAGAGTGAGCTAAGATCAGTACATTTGCCACCGTAGTAGCCATTGGTGAAGGCATCATCTACCTCTTTTTGTGTCACCATTTTATGCACATTGCCTGCACCACATCCTTTGACCTTGCTGTCTCTAAAAGTGTGCGACGTACACCAGTAGTAGATAGCTTTAACCTTTTCAAATCGGTCTGTTTTGTTTTGTGTAATTCTGTCAGAAAGCCCTTTGATAATGCCATCTGTAGGCAAGTGGATAGTTGCTTTGACAAAAGGTTTAACTGCATCAGGC
Organism: Sulfurovum sp.; assembly: GCA_027038155.1. GTDB lineage: Bacteria > Campylobacterota > Campylobacteria > Campylobacterales > Sulfurovaceae > Sulfurovum. The sequence continues at coordinate 2,543 of JALVXW010000054.1, read as the reverse complement.
AAAGGTAGATTTTTTGCACTCGCTTTGCTGATAACATCCAGTGGCACCAAGCGGTCTTTGGTCTCTATACGTAGAGTCATATGTAGTTTTTTGGGTTTATTTTCTTTTTGCCACTGGGCATACAGGATTGTTGCATCAGCACTATTATTTTTGTTGATGTTGAAGTTGTCATAGTTTCCATTGAATGTTAACATTTTTATATTTTGATAATTACTGTTAAATGGAATTGGATTCCAAAGTTTGACAGGGTAGGTTTTTGTATCGTATTTGATATCAAAGTCGTAAGTGACTTTAAAGATTCTGATTTTGTTTTCAGCAAAGAGTGTTGTTGCAAACAATAGTAGTAAGGTGGGTATAAAAAGTGTTTTTTTCATAAGTTTTTTTATGATGCTATTTAAGCATCATCCCCCTGATTGTATCTTCATCAATCAATTCACTCTCATATTTGATCACGATTGTCCTTTCTGTTTTATTGGTATAGAAATCATTAATTCCTTCTATATTTTTTAGTTCGGTAAGTTTATTTTCGTCAAAAATATCGGTAGATAGAAATAGGTTTGCTCTTAACGCGGGGTTCCTCATGCCTAAAATCCATAGTACCCAAAAAATACAGAGAATGATGACAGCAGTAGCAACACCCTGTTCCTGATAGTGCCCATAAAGCCATCCGCCTATAGCACCACCCAGGAAGATACCAACATAAGAAAAGGTATTGGCAACGCCTAGGGCTGCTCCTTTTTGGTGTACTTTTGCAAATTTGGCAACAAAGCTTTGAAGCAGTGGTTCAAACATATTGAAGCCGATGAAAAAAAAAGTAGCACCTGCTGCAAAGAGCCAGAAGTTACTGCTGAAGCCCATCAATGCAAAAGAGGCTACTATGAAAAATACAGAGGCAACAAAGACCTCTTTGCCTTTACCATATTTTTCACCTAATATGGCTGCCGGAGCCATAGCGATGATACCAAAGAGTACCGCAGGAAGATAGACCTTCCAGTACTCCATACGTGTCATATCGAACTTACTTTTCATGAGTATAGGAATGATGAAAAATGCAATAGCCATAGTAGAACTGTGAAAGAGGAAAGTAATATACATTCTTACCAGATCTTTATCTTTGAAGACCTCTTTGATCTGGGCTTCCTCTTCAGAATAGTGGTGTTCGATGTGTGGTGGTTCAGGTACAGCAGTGAAGAGAATGACCAGTGCAGTCAGTGCCAAAGCACCTGTAAGCCAGAAGAGTGCACTCACACTCCAAATTCCGGCAATGACCGGACCGATGATCATAGCTGCTGCAAAACTCATAGCAATGACCATCCCCATGATCGCCATAGAGTGGGCTCTCTCATCTTCACGTACCTGGTCAGCGATCATAGCTGTTACTACGCTGCCTATAGCTCCTGCACCTTGCAGGAATCTACCTAGAAGAAGTATATAGATATTGTCAGCCATAGCTGCTATAGCTGAACCAAAAGCAAAGAGAAGCAGTCCAAAAAGCAGGGTCTTTTTACGACCGAATTTATCACTCATGACACCAAAAGGAACTTGAAGCACCGCTTGTGTAAGGGCATAACCTCCTAATGCCAATCCTGCGAGAAATGCCGTTCCCTCTGGTAGTTCTTTGGCATAATTTGAAAGGACTGAGAGGACAATAAAGAGTCCGAAAAAGCGTAACGCTACGATAAGACTAAGAGGTAAAACCTTTTTAATCATTTTAACATCTCCAATAGGATAAAATTTGTGTTAATTATATTCCTATTAGGTAAAACAAAGGTTAATCAGAGATGAAATTGGTTTTGGCAACGGGAAACAAGGGTAAATTACGTGAATTTAAGCAGATGTGTAAAGATGAGGTAGTACCTTTTTCAGACTTGTTAGGAGAGTTTGAGATAGTAGAGGATGGTGATACTTTTGCGGCCAATGCACGCATAAAGGCACATACAATTTATGAAAAATTAGGTGAGGAGTATTTGGTAATTGCTGATGACTCTGGTATCTCTTTGCCTATACTTGATGGGGCTCCTGGTATCTACTCGGCACGTTATGCAGGAGAGGGTGTGACAGATAAAGAGAACCTCTATAAACTCATTGAGGCAGTTAAAGAAAAAGGACTCAAATCTACCCCTGCGTACTACACAGCAGCGATTGCTATTGTTTCAAAGTATGGTGAGTATGTGGTGCATGGTTGGATGCATGGCGATGTGATAGATGAGGCCAGAGGAGAGAAGGGGTTTGGGTATGACCCGATGTTTATCCCTGCTGGATTTGACAAGACTTTGGGTGAGCTGGATGAGGATGTGAAGTCTGGGATTTCACATCGAGCGAAGGCGTTGGCTTTGGCGAAGCCAATTATTGGGATGCTGAAGAGCAAGTAATGTAGGGTGAGTTTTCTAACCCACCAATGAGCATAGCGAAAGAATTATAAATAATTGTGGTGGGCAGGAATGCCCACCCTACGAAAGAGAAGAGATGACACAACAACAATTTATGAAAGATCTACAAGCAATCTACTTAGAGTTGCAAGATAGACAAGCTGAGCTTAATGG
>JALVXW010000053.1 GCA_027038155.1 Sulfurovum sp. | reverse complement strand
AAAAAAACCATCTTGTCTAAGCGATGCTACTTTTGATGCTCTATTTAAAGAGTATGCTCGTTTAGAATCAATCTCAGGTGACTACCGCACTATGGAAAAATTGCTTAAAAAAAATCCTCAAAAAACTTTTTTATTGAAATATTTGGGTGATCTATATAAGGGACTTTATACTTCAAAAGAAAAAGGCAATACCAGAGATAAGGCAAAATATAGGGTTTTGGCTTTAGGGTATTATAATAAATATGTAGAAAGTGGTGGCAAGCCTGACAAGGTGATGAAGAAGTTTTTAAAAAGCAAGGGTTTGCACAAGGCCAAAAACAGATGGTTCGATAAATTTTCTATAGACAAAGTGCCAGAGGGAAGCTACAGAGCAATCTACTTTAACAGTAAGTTTCCAGATAAAATCATTAAAGAGTCTATTGTCCCGTATCCAGCAGCAAATTATAATGGTGACAAGTTCCCCGGAGATAAAATTCCTTCAAATGATTTTGCAGCCTACTGGGTGGGAGATATGGTTTTTGATAAAGATATGGAGAAAACCCTAAATTTAAGAGTAAGCTGGTCTGAATATAGACTTATCATAGATGGATATGAAGTCTCAAAGGGCAACAATAATGAAGCAGAGATACCATATCTATTTACGAAAGGAAAACATCGTATAGAGGTAGAGTATCTTAATAACTATGGAGCAACAGATTTTACGATGACTATGTATGATAAAAGAGAGTATATAGATCAGCAAGAGATAAAAAAATATATCTCAGGCGACTATTTGCTATTTTATGTCAGTCTATATGAGTCAAGTAATTTTGATAACAGTTTAGATCTTAAATTAAGAGAAAAATATAACAAGCCTATTGTTTTATTGTTAAGCTCTTATGGCAATATAGATTGGAAAATTGACGCCAATGGCAATGAGATAAAAACTGTTTTTGTATCATCGTACAGTCGTGGTTCAATAGTCAGTCTAAAAGAGAAGAAATCTCTAGAAAAATACTATCTAAGTAGTTTTAGCAGGTCAGATGGATTGGGGATAAAATGTGAATGCAGTAGTACCTATAGCACTTATTGTAAAGGAGAGAGTTTTGTGGCATTTGATGCTGAAATTTTAGAGATATTTAACAAGCATTTGGATGGATTTACCACATTCTACCCTAGAGAAAGAGCAAAAAACAGAACGTATAGTGTTCCAAGAGTACTGCTGACAAAAGAGACGAGAGAGAAGATGATACAAGAAGAGAAAGAGGCAAATAGAATTAAGAGTGAATGCGAAAGAGAGAGAAATCTTGGGATTGATGATATTTTTTAAGACTTTGTTTAAGTTTTTTTAAAAAATATGCACCGTTAACCAGACCGTACCATCATTGGTTTTTAAAACCTTGTGTGGCACTTTTGCAGGGATAAAAAGTGTCTCGCCCTTAGTCAGTATTTTCTCTTTATCCTCTATGCGTAGGGTTGCTTTGCCTTCAAGCAAAACAAGCCACTCATCTTCATCTTGAATATACTCAACAGATTTGACATCTGAGGAGCTGACAATACGATTGATTTTAATATTTTTATGTTTAAGCAGTGTGCTGAAGTTTTCACCACTTTTAGGTGTAAGATACTCATAAATATTCATTAGTAACTCATCTGTATTTTATCAACATCATCCCAAGAGATACTTTTTTTACTGTTTTGGCGATGTGCAAGTATATGGTCTATGTATCGTGCAAAAACATCTGTTTCTATGTTCAGTTTGGTGCCTACTTTATAATTTTTCATTAGTGTCTCTTTGAGAGTGTGAGGGATGATGGTAAGTCTAAAGTTATCTTCACCTACATCATTCACAGTAAGCGAGATACCATCAATGGTGATGGAACCCTTTGGGATAATGTGTGCAATATACTTTTTATCCACAGTGATGATAAAATCAGTGGCATTTTCTCTTGGTCTAATTTGACTGACGGTACCTATGCAGTCCACATGTCCTTGGACGATGTGCCCTTCAAACCGGTCATTCATCTGCATGGCAGGCTCTAAGTGCACTTCTCCGGTGATTTTACTCTCATCAATAATACTGCGTGTTTCATCTGCGAGCTCTAAATCAAAGCCGTCAGCATGTACTTTAATCACAGTCAAACACACACCATTAATGGCTATGGAGTCACCTAGTTCTGCTTTGTGTTTTGAAGCGATGGTAAGGATGTTGTTTTTGTAGCTTTTGACGGTGGCAATTTCACGTATAAGACCTGTGAACATTAGAAACTCCTTTGGAGTTTAGTGAAGAGTGAAGAGTGAAGAGTGAATAGTGGATGTATCATGAGGTATAACCCCTTATGTTAATTGGATATAATTCGCTTAATTATAGCAAATAAAGTCGTGAATTGGTATTAGATGAAGAGTAAGAATAAAAATAGACCATTGTTATTCACTATTCACTATTCACTATTCACTTCAAAACGGAGTTTTGAATGAATTATGATGTAATCGTCATCGGTGGTGGTCATGCAGGGATAGAAGCCTCTTTGGCTTCGGCACGTATGGGTGTAAAAACACTGCTTATTACCATATTGGTAGAACAGATAGGAGCAAGCTCCTGTAACCCTGCCATAGGGGGGCTTGCCAAAGGGCATTTGGTACGTGAAGTGGATGCACTTGGTGGAGAGATGGGGCTTTGTACTGATAAAACCGGGATACAGTTTAGAACCCTTAATGCCTCTAAAGGCCCAGCAGTAAGAGGTACTAGAGCACAGATAGATATGGATGCGTATAGAATCTATATGCGTAATGTGGTGTTAAATACCCAAAATTTAGAGGTTAAGCAGGAGATAGCAGATGGGCTTATTATTGAAGAAAATGAAGTAAAAGGGGTCATAACCCAACTTGGCAATAGCTATATGGCGTCTAAAGTCATCATTACAGCAGGAACATTCCTTAATGGGCTTATTCACATAGGGGATAAGCAACAAGTAGCAGGTCGTCAAGGTGAGTTTGCTTCTGTAGAGTTGGCAGAGTATTTAAAAACGTTAGGGCTTGAGATAGGGCGACTTAAAACGGGTACCTGTGCACGTATAGATGCCAAATCTGTCAATACAGAGGTGATGGAGGTACAACCTGGTGATACGCCACCTCCGCCATTTTCATTTCGTACAGACAAAAATAGCTTTAATCCTAAACAGTTGCCTTGTTATGTAACCTATACGAATAAGACAACACATGAGATAATAGAGTCTAACTTTTACAGAGCACCACTCTTTACTGGGCAGATAGATGGGATGGGACCACGCTACTGTCCAAGTATAGAAGATAAGATTAACCGTTTTAGAGACAGACCGCGTCACCAGATATTTGTAGAGCCTCAAACCATGGATGAGACGGAGTATTACATTAATGGTATGAGTACCTCTTTGCCTATTGATGTGCAGTTAGAGATGATACGCTCTGTTGAGGGGATGGAAAATGCTAAGATAGTACGTTATGGGTATGCTATAGAGTATGACTATATTCAGCCAACAGAACTTAAACACACACTAGAAACCAAGAAGATAAAAGGACTCTATACGGCTGGACAGATAAACGGTACTACAGGCTATGAAGAGGCAGCGGCACAAGGGCTTATAGCTGGGATAAATGCAGCACTGAATATACAAGGAAAAGAACCCTTTATTTTACGTCGTAATGAGGCTTACATAGGTGTGCTTATAGATGATTTGGTGACCAAAGGAACCAAGGAGCCTTACCGCATGTTTACAAGTCGAGCTGAGTATAGACTGTTGCTACGTGAAGACAATGCAGATATAAGACTCTCTCATTACGGAAAAGAGCTCGGACTTTTAAATGAGACATATATGGCAAAATTTGAAGCCAAAAAGGCAGCTTTAGAGGAAGCATTGGCATTTTTATCACAAAATTATGTGACACCAACAAAGGCGTTTTTGGCACAACTCTCTCAGATAGGTATGGC
>JALVXW010000052.1 GCA_027038155.1 Sulfurovum sp. | reverse complement strand
CTCCAAAACACGTTGACCAATTCTTAGCTGAAAGCCACTTAAGATGGGATTCACTTGGTGAGTTCTTAGCACTTGCAGAGTCTTTAAGATTTATTGGAAGAAAACACTCAGACGAGAAACTTCAAGCTCTTACAGAAGCTCTTGATGTTGCAAACGATGGTTACCTTGACAACAACAAAGCACCAAGCAGAAAAGCTGGAGAGCCTGACAACAAAGCTTCTCACTTCTATGTAGCTCAATACTGGGCAGAGGCACTTGCAAATGGTTCAAACAAAGAGTTAGCCCAGAAGTTTGCTCCTGTTGCACAAGCTCTTAAAGAGAATGAAGATAAGATTCTTGAAGAGTTATTAGCTGTTGAGGGTAAACCTGCTGATATTGGTGGATATTATCACCCTAATGATGAGTTGGCTGAAGCTGCGATGAGACCGTCTGCTACGCTAAATGCAATTATTGATGCAATCTAAATAAGATAAATACTTACTTCTTGGTGGGCAGTGCCAAAGGCATATACTTAATAAATGCCCACCATATAAGACATAAATGTGCACAATTAACATAGGGTTGATGTAGCCTCGTTTGTCGCAAAGCATAATTGATAACAGATATTATGATTTATGTTTTGTTTTGAGGTCCCCTAGAGTTCTCACTTAAAGGATTAAAATGAGTAAAGGTAAAAAAGTATCGATTATTGGTGCTGGAAATGTTGGAGCAACGGTAGCGTACTCTTTAGCTATGCGTGGTATTTGTCATGAGATTGTACTTCGTGATAGAGATGTAGAGATAGCAAGAGGCAAAGCATTAGATATGTCACAAGCAGCCAATGCTGCACGTATGCATACATTGGTTTCTGTAGCTGAAAAGGCTTCAGATATGGCCGGTTCAGATGTGGTGGTTATTACTGCTGGTAGTCCCAGAAAACCAGGTATGAGCAGAGATGACCTGCTTATGATAAATGCAGAAATTACACGTCAAGTAGTTGAAGATGTTAAAGAGCATGCACCAAATGCTATCATTATTATGGTTTCAAATCCACTTGATGTGATGACTTATGTAGCACTTAAAGTATCTGGTTTCCCTAAAGAGAGAGTGATTGGTATGGCAGGTATTTTGGACAGTGCAAGAATGGCACACTTTATTCATGAAAAGATTGGTTATGGAGCAGGACAAATCCGTGCCTCTGTAATGGGTGGACATGGCGATGATATGGTGCCTCTTCCAAAATTCTCAACAGTTGCTGGTGTACCATTGACAGATGTATTGGATGAAGAGGAGATTCTTGAAGTTGTAGAGAGAACCAAACATGGTGGAGCTGAGATAGTCGGTTATCTTAAAACGGGTTCGGCATATTACGCTCCTGCAAAAGCTACAGCGATTATGGTAGAGGCTATCTTGAAAGATACAAAACAGATTCACCCTTGTGCTGTTTATTTGGATGGGCACTATGGACATTCAGATGTAGTATCTGGTGTACCCGTTGCACTTGGTGCAGGCGGTGTTGAAAAACTGTTTGAGATGACTTTAAGTGATGGGCAAAAAAGAAGATTTGCAAAGAGTATTGCATCTGTAAAAGATATGATAGAAGTATTAAAAAAGAAAAATTTTTTTAAATAAAGGATAGCTATGAGAGAGATTGAATTTAATGATATTGTTAAAGCTGTAAGAGATATTATCGTACATTGTGGAACTGATCTTCCACAAGATACTTATGATGCACTAAAGGAGGCCATGGAGAATGAAAAATCACCCGTAAGTAAAGAGGTGATTCGTCAGATTCTTGAAAATGCGGACATTGCAAAAGACGAGAAGAGACCCCTTTGCCAAGATACTGGTTTGGCAGTATTCTTTGTAAAAGTTGGTGAAGATGTAAAAGTAAAAGGTGGACTACTTAAAGATGCTATCAACAAGGGTACAGAACAGGGATATACTGATGCCTATTTGAGAGCCTCCACCTGTGAACCATTTAGTCGTGCAAACCTTAAAGATACAGTAGGGTATAACCTTCCAGCTATCATCCACTTTGATATTGTTGCAGGAGATAAGATAGATATTGAATATGCAGCAAAAGGTGGAGGAAGCGAGAATGTATCTCGTGCAAGAGTATTTCCTCCAGCAGCAGGTAAAGCTGGTATTATCAACTATGTTAAAGAGGTAATCTCTGATGCAGGTGGCAACCCTTGTCCTCCAATCACAGTTGGTGTAGGTATTGGCGGTACATTTGAAAAAGCGTGTATCTCATCTAAGCATGCACTCTTTAGAGATATTGGTTCCGTGAATGAAGATGAAGAGATGGCGGAGATGGAAAAAGAGATTTTAGAAGAGATCAATAAACTAGGAATTGGTGCTATGGGTATGGGCGGAACCAAAACAGCCTTGGCTGTTCATATTGAGTCAAATCCTTGTCATATCGCTTCACTTCCTGTTTCTGTGAACGTTCAATGTCATAGTTCTAGACACACACATATTACTATATAATCAAGGAGCAACAAACAAATGGCACAATATACTTTAACAACACCACTGACATCCAAAGATACAAAAAAATTAAAAGCAGGTGATACTGTACTGCTTAATGGTACTCTTTTTACTGCTAGAGATGCAGCACACAAAAGACTTGTAGCATTAATAGAAAAAGGAGAGGAGCTTCCATTTGATTTGGAGGGTTCAGTCATCTACTTCGTGGGGCCAACCCCTCCAAAACCAGGTGATCCAATAGGAAGTGCAGGACCTACTACATCTTACAGAATGGATTCTTTCTCTCCTACTATGCTTAAAAATGGTTCTAAGGGGATGATTGGTAAAGGTAAGCGTGATCAAGCTGTAAAAGATGCCTGTGTTGATTATGATGGTATCTACTTTGGAGCTACAGGTGGTGCAGGTGCATTGCTCGGAAAGCAGATAACTTCCGCAGAAGTTATTGCTTACCCAGAGTTAGGGCCAGAAGCAGTTCGTAAAATAACAGTAAAAGATTTTCCTGTAACAGTTATTAACGATACTTATGGCAACGATCTTTATCAAATGGGTAGAAAACAATATGAAGTGAAGGATTAGCTCTTACTTAAAATATAAATTGTCTCTTGGCTCCTTTTGTTACCAAAAGGAGCACCTTATCTCTCTAGATACTGTGTAGATATTTAACACCTTTTCCAAAAACATTTTATCTCTTATCTATTTAATCATATTTTATTATCTTTAGGCGTATAATATATACATTATATTAAAAGGAGTACACGTGAATATTCATGAGTATCAAGCGAAACAAATATTCCAAAAGTATGGTGTGCCAACACCTAAAGGTATGATTGCCAATACAGTAGATGAAGCAGTAGCTAATGCTAAAGAACTCGGTGGAACTATTTGGGTTGTCAAAGCACAAATCCACGCAGGTGGTAGAGGTCTTGGTGGTGGTGTAAAACTTGCTAAGTCTATAGATGAGGTAAAAGTATTAGCAGATGAGATTTTGGGAATGACTTTGGTCACGCACCAAACAGGACCTGAAGGTAAATTGGTTCAAAAAGTCTATATAGAAGAGGGTGCAAACATTGTAGATGAATTATACCTTTCTGTTGTCCTTGACAGAGCTGCCGAGATGCCAATTATTATGGCTTCTACAGAGGGCGGAATGGACATTGAGACTGTTGCGGCTGAAACTCCTGAAAAAATTATTAAAGTAGCTGTTGACCCTGCATTTGGTTTTCAGGGTTACCATGGTAGAGAGCTTGTGTTTGGTTTAGGAATTACAGATAAAGCAGAGCAGAAAAAGATGATTCAGTTTGCCCAAAAGCTCTATAAGCTTTATATGGAAAATGATGCAGAGATGATTGAAATCAACCCACTCATCAAGACTGCTGAAGGTGACTTTTTGGCACTTGATGGAAAAATGGGCTTTGATGACTCTGCTCTTGGACGACACCCTGACATTGAAGCGATGAGGGATATTACAGAAGAAGACCCAGATGAGAGAGA
>JALVXW010000051.1 GCA_027038155.1 Sulfurovum sp. | reverse complement strand
GCAAACCTACACTAAAATAATCCAAAAAAAGAGGGCAGAACAATGAAACAAACCTTAACCCTCCTACTCTTCACACTTAATCTCGTTCCCACTCCGTCCTCGGTGGGAATGCAAGAGCTAAAACTTCTCAATAAGATAATGCCCACCCCATAAAATACAGTCAAATTTACCCAACAATTCGCTACAATACACCGTACCCTTTTTCGGTAATAGGGGTAGTGTTCTTCTTTTCTTTTGAGTGGGTGGGCTTGAAGTTACGATGCTTTTAGCATAGGCAGGGTTACCTCATTTGAAAGGGTACGTTATGGAAACATTGTTTTCTGTACTGTTTTTGATACTTGGAAGTATGAGAGTTGCAATTATGTGGCTTGATTATAAAGAGTGTAAAAAGCACAAGGACACAGACAAAGACTAAAATGTCTCACAAGATGATAAGAACTGAACCTTCTTATCATTTCTGTGTACCCTTTCCAAAATTATACACCACAAACATTAAATAGAAATAAAACAGACCCAAAAAAGGAGAAATTGCACTACGCTATCTACTGCTAGTGATGATGTTCTCTTTTTTTAGTTTTACAAACCTCCCACCGCTAACCCAAACTGCCTACACCTACGACAGTAATGGCATACGTACCAGTAAAACAGTCAATGATGTAACTATACATTATCTGATAGACTCCAACCAACCTTAATCCAAATCACGAAATAGAAATTCATGACTTTGCATCATCATCGCATTCGTGGACTTTACATAAAATCATCGCCGAACCTAAGGGTGCGACTTAAATTTTTATGCAAATCCCACAAATACGAGCATAAAGCAAATTCAAAGAATTCTATTTCGAGATTTGGGTTATAAAGTCCATTTTCCATTTGAAGTAAAAATGTATGCTATAATAACGTATAAACCTACTATGTATGGAGAGCTAAAATGTGTGCAGTTGAGTACTATAGTTATGAAGAGTATTGTCAATGGGAGGGGGATTGGGAGCTTATAGATGGTGTGCCTTTGGCAATGGCTCCTGCTCCTATGATAAATCATCAAGTTATCGCAGGAGAGATACTTTTTGAATTAAAAAGTTCTACAGGTAATTGCAAAGAGTGTCTTGTTTTTGGTGAGGCTGACTGGAAAGTGAACGATGATACTGTTGTGAAGCCAGATGTTGTGCTCATTTGCGACGAAACCAATAATGCCTACATGACAAAAGCACCAGAGATTATTGTAGAGGTAATTAGTAAATCAACAGCAAAAAGAGATGAGAAGACAAAGTTCAAACTCTATGAAAAGGAGAAGGTAAAATACTACGTTATTGTCTATCCTGATGACTTCAAAGCAAAAATCTATAGACTTGAGAATGGAAACTACACCAAAGAGGGGGATTTTTTGACAGAGTCTTATAGTTTTGAAGAGACTACCTGCGGTGCTTCTATTGATTTCAAAAAGGTATTTGAGCATTTTAGAGAGTAAGTTTACCCCAAATCACGAAATAGAAATTCATGACTTTGCATCATCATCGCATTCGTGGACTTCGCATAAAATCATCGCCGAACCTAAGGGTGCGACTCATATTTTATGCAAACCCCACAAATACGAGCATAAAGCAAATTCAAAGAATTCTATTTCGAGATTTGGGTTTACTTCTTTTCTTAAATCTCAACCCAACTTTGCTATAATGCCTAAAAAATGAGAGCGACCATGCACTTTGAAACCTACCCTTTTGAAAAACTCAATACATTACTTAAAGATATTACCCCAAATAGTGACTATGTGCCACTCTCTCTTACTATAGGGGAGCCACAGTTTGCTACGCCACAGTTTGTTGTTGATGCATTGAACAAACATGCTCCTTTGTTAAACAAATACCCTAAAACAGCAGGAGAAGCACTGCTTCGTGAAGCGATGCTAAAGTACAATCAAGAGCGTTTTGGTTTGCATCTTGACAATAATCAGATTATTCCTACTTTTGGTACCAGAGAGGTGCTTTTTAACTTTCCTCAATTTTTACTACACGATGTAAAAGAGCCAGTAATGGTGTTTCCCAACCCTTTTTATCAAATTTATGAGGGGGCAGCCAAAGCGGCTAGAGCAGAGGTAATCTATCTGAACTTAAATGAAAGCAATCATTTTCAACCTATAGTAGATAAAGAGGCACTAAGTAGAGCAGATTTTGTCATACTCAACTCACCCAATAACCCAACATCTTCAGTGATGCTTATGGATGATTTGAAAAAATGGGTCAAGCTTGCCCTTAAATATGACTTTGTTCTTTTAAATGATGAGTGTTATGCTGATTTGTATTTAAATAAACCACTACCGTCGCTACTCAATGCCAGTATAGAAGTGGGCAATACAGAGTTTAAAAATATCTTGGTTATTAACTCCATCTCTAAACGCTCTTCGGCTCCAGGGTTACGCTCTGGGTTCATCGCTGGTGATGCGAAGATACTTAAAGCATATATGGTTTACCGTACCTATGTAGGGTGTGCCTCGCCACTTCCGTTACAAGAGGCAGCTGCGGTGGCATGGGCAGATCAGGAGCATGTGGATATCTTTAGACAAAAGTACAAAAAGAACTTTGAAGTTGCCAAAGAGCTACTTGGTATTGATGCCCCTGAGGCTACCTTTTATATCTGGCTCAAAGTAGAGGATGAGATAGCTTTTACTACAAGGCTCTACAAAGAGTATAATCTCAAAGTTATCCCTGGTTCATTTTTGGGGCGAGAGGGTGAAGGAGAGGGGTATGTAAGGTTAGCTCTTGTTTATGAGGCAGACAAGACAAGAGAGGCACTTGAGCGTATTAAGATGGTGATGGGTAGTGAGTAGTGAGCAACTAGCAGTGAGCAACTGGTGGTAATTTTATTAAAAGGAAAAAAGAGATGCAAATACCTGAGATACATGTAGAAGAGTTAAAAAAAGATCCTGAGTTTTTGGCAAATATTAAGCGTTTGGAGCAGGAGTGTAAAGCAGAGCAGAGTATCGCTAAAGGCTATCAGCTTTTAGATGCACAGCTTATTATAGAAGCCCCTGAAGATGAGATTAATGAAATCTTTACGTTTATTGTAAACAGTGCATTTGACAGACTAGCGGAGTATTTGAGTGAACACAAATCTTTTGATGTTGTCAACAATATAGAAGAGAGAGCGATAGCAAGGGCTATTTATGAACATGCCATTCAACGCTATAGCGAAAATGATAAAAAAGCGGCCAAAGAGATGTTTTTGGTGCTTTATCATACGGTAAATCATGACGATTTAAAAGATGCGATGATGATACATGCCTGTGCAGTGATGGCAGGAAACAGTTTTGAAAACTTTATTGAAGAGATGGTGGATGTTAATGAGATTGACCCCAATGATCCATTGGCATTTTTTATTCAGACTTTTGTGCAGCCCAATGATATACTGCTTGCAATGTTTGCAAAGTATGTAGAAGAGGGAAAAAAAGAGTTAAGAGTGCTTGAAGCATCAAAATAGTGTAGGGGTGGGCATTCTTGCCCATCTTGAAATGATACAGGGAACCTCTAATAATAGGTAATACCCACAATATTTTGGTGGGCAGGAATGCCCACCCTATGGAGGAATTATGACAAGAATTAAAATTCAGTGCAAAGGAGTCACTAAATGACGACTCGTAAGATACATTTCATTGGAATAGGAGGTATTGGACTCTCGGCATTGGCAAAATTTTTGGCAAACGATGGGCATAAGATATCTGGTTCTGACATCAAACAGACAGAAATTACCAATGACTTGGCAACTAATTTTGATGCCAAAGTAACCATACCTCATCATGGTGATGCAGTTGAGGGTGCAGACAGAGTCATCTACTCAGCGGCGGTGCGTCCCAATAACCCTGAGTACCAAAGAGCCAAAGCATTAGGTATAGAACTGCTTTCACGTAAAGAGTCACTGAAGTCAATACTTGGTGAAAAAGAGGTCTATGCCGTAGGTGGAGCACATG
>JALVXW010000050.1 GCA_027038155.1 Sulfurovum sp. | reverse complement strand
CCCTACATTATCTCTTTTGTGCCACCAAAAGTGTACTAATTCCCATAGAGAAAGATTGTGTATATCTCATCTCAAAACCAGCCTCTTCCAACTCTTTGGCTAACATCTCTGTGGTCAGAAACTCCTCTATAGAGTCTGGTAGATATTTGTAGGCTTCATAATTTTTAGAGATAAACCCACCTACTCTTGGCAAGATATTTTTCATCCCAAAATCTACCACTTTATCTACAAGCCCTCTACGCTCTTGTTTGGTAAACTCCAATATCACCACCAAACCACCAGGTTTTAATGCACGGTTAAACTCCTGTAGTGCCTCTACCCTATCTACAACATTTCGTATCCCATAAGAGATAGAGATTACATCACTGCTCTCATTCTCTACAGGTAACGCTTGTGCTTTACCCTCTATAAACGTTGCAAAATCTACTTTGCCACGTGCAACTTCTAGCATACCCACAGAGGGATCAACACCCACGTACCTCTCAACACCTACACCATTTTTAGATGCTTGCTCTTTCCAGTATATGAGCAAATCTCCTGTACCTGTAGCCACATCTGTAATCTGACCCAAAGATTTTTTACCCAATATCTCAAAGGCTTTATCGCACCCTTTTTTACGCCACTGTATATCAATCCCCATACTCAGCACTCTGTTTGCGGTATCATACGTTGATGCAATATCATCAAACATCGTAACTATTTTTTCCTGTTTTTCCTGTTTATCTGTTAGTTTTTCAATACCCAAGGTTTTTGCTCCATATCATCATATCTGCATCTCTTTTCTCAGTATGCAGAAACTGTAAATTCATAGTAGTATTATAGGTTAAACTATTTGTACTCAGCTTAGGCGTCTGATAAATCAACATCCAATCTATCTTCTCTTTAAGTGCATTAAGCATTCCTTCTCCACCTTCAATCAAAACAAATGAAGGTTTTTCTAAAAAAGATAAGTCATTTGTGACAGTTACTTCTCTATCTTTCACAGCAAATAAAGGTATCTCTCTATCAAAATTATCTTCTTTACTATAAATAGTTATATCAGGTGCATTTCCCTGAGTAAAACGACAATCTAATGTAGGTCTATCTACTCTTACTGTATTGCCACCTATAAGCAAAGTATCACACACCTCTCGTAGTTGATGCACATGTGTGAGTGATGCTTTAGAACTTAGATAGCCTCCACCAATGCGTCCATTTGTGGTTTGTGCGAGTTTAAAGAGTATAAAAGCTCTTTTTTGCCATATTACAAAAGGTTCCAATAATGCTTTGCAAGATTCTTCTAATATTCCAACCTTAATTGTCGGGGTGAGGATACCCCGACCTACGATATCTATGCCACCTGCATGTTCTGCTATAGGATCTTTGGTACCGATAATAATCTCTTTTAGATGAAGTTCTGCGAGTAACCCTGCACAAGATGGGGTCTTGCCGCTATGAGAACAAGGCTCTAGGGTTACATAGATACTACACTGAGCAAAAAAATCTTTAGGGAGTTGGCGTAAAAATTCATGAGCTAGATGAGCATCAAATCTATCAAAATCTATTTGCGTACCACTTATTGCCTCATACGCAGATAAGAGTGCTAAAACTTCAGCATGTGAACTCCCTGCTTTTTGATGTGCCTCTATAGAGACTATCTCTCCATCATACACAACGACAGCCCCTACAGCAGGATTGGGATAGGTTAAGCCTTGGTATTTCCAAGCTTTGTCTAGGGCGAGTTGCATGTAGAGTTTATCGTTCATCTATTTCAACTTTTCAAAAAACACTTTTTCCAACTGCTCACCAACTCTCAATCCTTGCTCTTTAAAAAGCAAAAAATAGAGTTTTAACTCATCAAAAGAGATAAACTCTCTTCTATAATTCTCTATTAAAACACCCAAAACACCAACAATTTTAAGCCCTTGATTAAGAGCTATCTTTCTACCTTTTCGCTCATCTATAATAAGCATCAAGTTTAACTCTAAAGCCAAACTAATTGCTTCTACTTCACCTTTGTCAATTTTTAATGTTTTAATTCGCTCCAAAGTAGCTGTATTTGCCACAGGTCTTACTTCAATTTTATCAAACTCTCTAATGCGATAATTAACAATATCCTCTTTTACCATCAACTCATCATAAACAGCTTTGGGAATATAGATTTTTTGAAAAAGATTAGAGAGTAGAGAGAAAGAATCTGATTTGGCAAGAATAATAAGAGCCGTAGTATCGCTAATTACAATATCATTCATAAAAACATCTACTTAAACGCTCCAAACTCTTGCTCTAAATACTCACTATCAACTCGTACAAAAGGAATATCATATTTTTTTAAAAGCTCCATTGTCTCACTCTTGGAGATATTTAAAATATTAGCTATCTGCCCCAAAGACAACTCTCCTCTATCATAAGCTTTTAACAAATTGTACTCTTGTGTTTCAAGTTTTGATTTGGTTTGAAATAGCTCTTTTATAGCCTCTATAAATTTACTCTTATCGTTGTAAAACTTTGTTTCTAATAGAGTGGCTATAAAAGAGTCTTGTATCCGTATGGTTTGCATAAATACTCCTCATTTATTGATTTTTTTATTATAGCCAAAAAAGATTATTAAGGAAAATTCTAGCAAGATCCAAAATCACGAAATAGAAATTCATGACTTTGCATTATCATCGCATTCGTGGACTTCACATAAAATCATCGCCGAACCTACGGGTACGACTGCAATTTTATGCAAAGCCCACAAATACGAGCATAAAGCAAATTAAACCCTCTGAATAACCTAAACATTCAGAGAGTTCAATTCCACTCAAAATAGGTCTTACAAGTATTCAAATCACTATAACTATATGCCTCTTCTCCCGCTTTTGTTTCTACTACAATCCCATCATTATCAGCAGATTTGAGCACACCTTTAAGCTTCTCTCCACCTACAATTTTAAGCTTCACTTTTTCACCTATCGCATTTTTAAAATGTACAGGCTTAGTCAGTTTACGCTCTATACCAGGAGAGGAGACTTCAAGTCTATACTTTTGACTCATAGGAGGGTTTACATCTAAAAAAGGGGAAAGTTCATAAGAGATATTTGCACACTCATCAAGCGTCACCCCACCTGTTTTAGTAATAAGTACCCTAAAAATAGTCTCATCAAACTCCGTAACAATCTCTGTATCGTAGAGTGATACACCATTAGCCTCTACTATTTTGGCTATGCGTTCCTCAAGATTCATCTGCACCCTCCTTGCCCTTATGGCGTGATGCTATCTGTTTAAACAAATCTTCCATTTTATGTTGATGTTCAGGCTGTTCATCAAACTCAAAGACAAACCGAGGTGCCTTAAACCACCCTTCACTCTGCTTGCAGTGATTTTGAATATACCCCGATACAATACGTAGTTGACGTAGAGCTTCATGCTGCTCTTTTGGGGTCAAAAAAGATTTATCCAAATAGACTTTAGCATCACTTCGCCCTTTGGAACAGATAACATCTGTTACGCTAAGCCCATTAATACGCTCGTCATCAAGCGTACCCAATGCCTCTGGAATAATCTCTTTGAGTACAGACTCCGTACGGTGACGCTTTATCTCTTCATGGGTCATAATGCCTAATCCAGTTTTACTTGTTCTTCAACATCTTTATAGGTCTCAATCACATCGCCCTCTTTAATATCATTAAAGTTTTCAAGCATGATACCACACTCATACCCATTTTTTACCTCTCTTGCATCTTCTGTATGACGCTTAAGTGAAGCAATTTTACTCTCATAGACCACCACACCATCACGGATAAGTCTTGCTTTGGAGTTACGTGTAATCACACCATCAGAGACTTTACACCCTGCAATAGTACCTACTTTGCCCACCACAAATGTCTCACGTACATCTGCTTGACCTGTTACCTCTTCAGAGATAACTGGACTCATCAATCCACCAAGCAGTGATTTTACTTCATCAAGTAAATCATAGATAATAGAGTAGGTACGAATCTCAATACCAAGCTCTTTGGCCTTTTTCTTTACTGCTCC
>JALVXW010000049.1 GCA_027038155.1 Sulfurovum sp. | reverse complement strand
CATTAAAAAATGTGACATACCCAGGATTTACGAAAGATATCGTAACGTTTGGTTTTGTAAAAGATGTTGTTGTTGATGGTACAACAGTAGGGTTGACTATAGACATCACATCATCAGCAGATGAGGTAAAGGCACAGCTTAGAGATGAAGCAACAACAGAGCTTAAAAAACTCGGTTTTGAAAATATTAATATCAATATCAAAGCCCCACAGGCTCCAAAACAGATGTCAAATTCAGTCAGCGGCAAAAACATCGCTCCACATGTAAAGAACTTTGTTATGGTAAGTTCTGGTAAAGGTGGGGTTGGTAAATCAACCACTTCTGTAAACCTTGCTATCGCAATGGCAATGCAGGGTAAAAAAGTAGGACTTCTTGATGCAGATATTTATGGACCGAATATTCCTCGCATGATGGGCGTAGATGATCAAAAACCTGAAATTCAGGGCAATAAAGTACAACCGCTTAAAGCGTATGGCGTAGAGATTATGTCTATGGGTTCACTTATGGAACCAGGACAGTCTCTTATCTGGAGAGGCTCTATGATTATGAAGGCGATTGAACAGTTCTTAAGAGACATCCTTTGGTCTGAACTGGATGTACTGGTAATAGATATGCCTCCTGGAACCGGTGATGCGCAACTGACACTGGCACAGTCCGTACCTGTAACTGCTGGTGTTACGGTAACCACACCGCAAGAGGTGTCGTTAGATGATTCACGTCGTTCACTCGATATGTTCCAAAAGTTGCATATTCCAACTGCTGGTATAGTAGAGAATATGTCAGGGTTCATCTGTCCATCATGTGATACAGAGTCAGATATTTTTGGTATGGGCACAACTGTACCGGTAGCCAAAGAGTACGATACAGATGTAATCGCTCGTATCCCAATAGAACCTGCTATTAGAGTAGGTGGAGACACTGGTATGCCAGTTACTTACCATAAGCCAGATTCTGAAACGGCAAAACGCTTCCAAGAGGCAGCATCAAACCTTTTAGCATTTATAGATAAAGTAAACGCAGAGGGTGGAGCAGACAACCAAGCGATACAACCAACAACACCTCCAGGTGTTAGTGCCTGCTCTATGTAGAATCTTTAAGCCCTGAAAAGTAAATTTTCAGAGCTTATCTACTTTTATCCCTCTTTATTTTCACCCTTCATATAAACATCATAATTTGCAATATAGTCATCTAAATGCTCTTCTAGTACTGTTTTGTAGGCATTTGTAAAGTACTCTATGGCATTTTCTTTGTCATTTTTTACTTCATCAGCATTTGCAAAACTTGCAGCTACTATCCACGCATTAAAACGAGCTGCAGCGTAGATGAGTGAATCATTTGCTAGTGTTGGGTGTGTCTCTTGTTCGTTTATCTGTTCATTGGCTAAAGCTATGTGTGCATCTGCTCTTTGATAGAACTTTTCATCTCTCTCTTGTGTTTGTGACATAATTTACCTTTTTTATAGTATTGGGAACCTCTAATAATAGGTGATACCCACAACATCTCTAGCTTTTCTCTAGGCTAGGCACTCTTTTGCAACCCTAGCCTTAGCTAAGGTAAAAAAGAGTAACAACGCATAGAGGAAAGCTAGAGATGCCCAAAGGGTGGGCTTTGCAAACGCAATCTTGCACAAGATATTTACTGCGTCTTAGCTATGGCTAGGACTCATAAATCTCTTGCACAATCTCACATTTGCAAAGCCCATTGTGGGTATTACCTATTATTAGAGGTTCCCTATTGTATTTGTTTTTTGATACAATACAGAAAATATTATAAGGAAACCTTTATGACTAACAGTGAAAAACTTAAAAACCTACTTGAACTTGAAATTATCCCAGACTTGGAAGCAGCGATAGATGCACTCTTTGCAGCTATAGATAAAAGTAAAAATGCCAGCAAAGAGCAAAAAGATGATTTAGAAGAGATGCGTGAGATGCGTACAGAGTGTTTTGCTATTGTTGAGGAGCTGGGACGTGGTGAGTTGGAAGAGGACGAAATAGACGAACTTCTTGCTGAGCTTGTAGATATGAAAACAGAAGAAGACGCGTAGAGTGGGGTTTTTCACCAAAATGTAGGTGAATTAATCCACCTACATCATTATTTTACAACCCCTCTCTTACAATCTTCACAGCTTTGACCATATGGGTAAGACTAGGTTTTACCTCTTCCCATTTACGGGTTTTGAGTCCACAGTCTGGGTTTATCCATAGTTGTTCTTTTGGCAGTACTTCTAAGAGCAGTTTAATCTGCGTGACTATCTCTTCAACACTAGGAATACGAGGAGAGTGAATGTCATAAACCCCAGGGCCTACCTCTTGTTTATACCCCACCTCTTTAAAGATTTTGAGTAACTCATTGCCTGAACGTGCCGTCTCTATGGAGATAACATCTGCATCCATCGCCTCTATGGTGCGGATGATGTCATTGAACTCTGAGTAACACATGTGGGTATGTATCTGCGTCTCTTGGTTGGCAGTAGATACTGAGATTTTAAAGTCTCTTACTGCCCAGCTTTCATACGCTTTAATATTCTCTTGACGTAAAGGATACCCCTCTTTAAAAGCAGCTTCATCGACTTGAATCATCTTGATACCTGCTTTTTGCAGGTCATCTACTTCATCAGAAAGGGCTACGGCGATTTGTTTGGAGACCTCTCCTCTAGCCATGTCATCACGTACAAACGACCAGTTGAGTATGGTGACTGGGCCGGTGAGCATCCCTTTCATAATCTTGTCTGTCTTAGACTGTGCATAGGTCATCCAATCGACCGTCATAGGTTTAGGACGACTGATGTCACCGTAGATGAATGGCGGTTTCACACAACGGCTTCCGTAACTCTGTACCCAACCATTTTGACTAAAGCCATACCCATCAAGCTGTTCTCCAAAGTACTCCACCATATCGTTACGCTCTGGTTCACCATGTACAAGCACTTCAAGCCCACACTCTTCCTGAAAGGCTACACATTCATCAATATAGTTTTTCATCTCTTGCTCATAAACTTCTTTGGAAATAGCCCCTTTTTTAAAGTCTGCTCTTGCTTTACGTACTTCAGGCGTCTGAGGGAAAGAGCCTATGGTAGTAGTCGCCAGATCTTTGTACCCCAAAAGCTCTTTCTGGATTTTTATACGTTCCTCATAAGCACCTTCACGTTCTAATTTACTAAAGTTCTCTACTCTGCTTTGTACCTCTTTGTTATGGATACGTGTTGAGTTGCTTCTCTTTTCGTTGGCTTTTTGGTTCTCTTCCAGTGCTTTTATTTCAGTATCATTAAGTGTTTTACCAAAAAAGAGTTTGCTTATAAGTGAAATCTCGTCTAGTTTCTCTACCGCGTAGGCAAGCCAGTTTTTTATCTCTGCATCCATTTTCTCTTCGTATTTGAGGGTAAATGGTGTATGAAGCAGTGAACATGAGCTGGAGACAATGATGTTCTCTTTCTCTACCTCTTTTGCCAGATTCTCTAGCAGTTGTGTCGTTTTGCGTATATCATTTTTCCAGATGTTTCTACCATCTACCACACCAGCGATGAGCTTTTTGCCACTTTGGTTGATAAGGCTTAAACTTTCCACATTTTTCTCACCATACAAGAAGTCAAGCCCTAAACCCCATACAGGTGTGTGTATCAATACTTTGGTAGCCTCATTGGAGTGTTCAAAATAGGTTGTTACAATAATATCAATATTGCTTGATACTGCACACAAGGTATCATAACAAGGCTTAATCAGGCTCAATACTTTTGGCTCAACATCTTTGACAAAAATAGGTTCATCTATCTGAACAGTAACTGTGCTATCAAGTTTTGCTATCTCTTCAAGCAAGGCTTCATAGATAGGCAATATTTTTCCAAATAATTCATAGGTATCTTTTCTATCTACTCTTTTTGAAAGTCCCAAGAAGGTGATAGGCCCTATGAGATTTATTTTAGTCGTAATACCAAGTGCTTTTGCCTCTTTGTATTCATTAAGTATCTTTGTAGCATTAAGTTTATACGTATCTTCCAAAGAGAGTTC
>JALVXW010000048.1 GCA_027038155.1 Sulfurovum sp. | reverse complement strand
CCCAAATCTCGAAATAGGATTCTTTGGATTTGTATTATGCTCGTATTTATGGGGTTTGCAGAAAATTTGAGTCGCACCCGTAGGTTCGGCGATAATTTTATGCGAAGCACGTGAATGCGATGATGATACAAAGTCATGAATTCCTATTTCGAGATTTGGGTTTTTTACACAACTTTTGCTACAATCATTTTATGATAAAAAATACCATGGTCTATACTGTTTAATTATGGCATATACACCAAAACAGATAGAAAAATTTAACCGACAGAAGTATATTGCTGAACTAGAAAAGATAAGTAAAAATCTTTTTAGACTCTTTCGTGATGAGAAGACAACCTCTCAGGGTTTTATGTTAAAATTTGAAGCACTTAAAAAAAAGTTTGATCAGCGTGCAGAGATACAGCTGGATTCTGAGTATCATCAGCAGCTTAAAGCGTACATTTTGAGGCTTTATGCCCAAACGTGTCAAAACAGTGCTTTTGATGATGTGGTTCTTGCCGATATCAAAGAGGCAGAGATGTCCAATCTAAACCGTTTGCAAAAGCTTAAAAATGGTACAAGCTACAAAAAAGACAAACATAAGGCAAAACGTCAGAATGAAGATTGGGGCTAATTACAACAAAAGGAAAAAAATGAAAAGAACATTGGGGATTTTGGTATTTGGTGTGGCATTGATGATGGTAGGGTGTGAAAAAGAGCCGACCTATTATGGAAAAGCAGACAAGACTCCCTACAAGACAAAGGCATGTATTGAGCAGATGCGTAAAGGATTGGAGTACAGAGGTACACCTATTAGTAAAATCGTAGTTTATAAGAAAAAGAGAAAACTGCTTGCCTATGATGCATCAGGTAAAAAGATGTATGAATTTCGTATCTCATTGGGCAAAAATGCAGACAAAGGAAACAAAATACAAGCAGGAGACTATCGTACACCAGAAGGAAGCTATAAGATAGTACGCAAAAAGTGTGACAGCAGACTCTATAAGTCGCTCATGATTTCGTATCCTAATGCCGCAGATAAGGAAAGAGCAGCAAAAAGAGGCGTCTCTGCGGGCGGATACATCACCATACATGGACAACCCAAATGGAATGCAGATGGAAGAGGTGATGCCTATACTCTTGCACATGACTGGACAGAGGGGTGTATGGCAGTGCCCAATAAGGCGATGGACAAACTTTGGGTAGCTGTGCATAATGGTGTGAAGATAGATATTCACCCATAATGCAAGATAAAACTAAAAATTTAGCTTCTTTTGATGCATTTTAGTTTAAGATAGTATAATGATTTATTATTGTATAAAGGAAGTTTTATGTTTAAACGTATAATTGTATCTGCTATGGTGTTATCTACACCATTTCTTATGGCTGGAGGCAATACCGCTTCGGCACTTTGCAAAACAGCAAAAATTCATGGAAAAACATGTAAGCCAAATAAGATTTATTTGGAGAGAGATGTGGATTTAATGTGGGAGGATAAGCCCTATACAGGTGCTGAAGAGGGGGCCTATATGCGGTATCACTCACTGGGAAAAGTGGGTACGCAGCAGCATGCTCTAAGTTATTGTAAACGTTTAAAGTATGCAGGATATACAGACTGGAGACTCCCTACCTCCGATGAGCTTAGCCATGTGCACCGTAAAGATGGGCAGGTATTTAGCTACGCTACGGAGCATGATTTCTGGTCATCTTCGATTGCAGAGAGAGGTAAAGGGTATGTTGTCTATCCTGTAGATGCCAACCGATATAAGCGTAAACAAAATCAGGTAAACTATATTAGATGTGTACGTTGTATGGCGAAGTAGTCTTTAAAGGTACTCTTTAGAGTATCTTTATCTCCTCTTCAAGTGAGATGTGAAACGTCTTATAGACCTTCTCTTTTGCTAAGTCAATGAGATACTTGGCATCTTCAAAGCTTCCTCTTCCCAAATTGACTAAGAAGTTGGCATGAATATCACTCCATGCCATATCACCTTTTCTAAATCCTTTGAGTCCTACTGCTTCTATGAGTCTGCCTGCTGCCTCACCTTTGGGGTTTTTAAAGGCTGAACCAGCTGAGGGGTCTTTGGGTTGGTTAGCCCGTAGGTTGCGTAGTGCATCGTTTAGCTCTTGGCTATATCCTTGCACGATTTGAAACCTAGCTGCTGTAGCTATGCCTTTGAGTTTAGCAAACCTGTAGCCATGCTCAATCTCCTCTTTTTTTATCCAATTGCCGTCTATCTGAATACTATGCAATATGTTAAATATCTCATACTTTTTGACTCCTGCATTCATGGCAAGCATTCCACCTAATGTCCCTGGGAGTTTGGCACAGAACTCAAAACCTGCAATATTATGCTTTTTGGCATAGCTTACAATCCGTCCTGTAGGCATCGCCGCACCTATTTCAAGCATACCATCATTTTTTTGTATGTAGGCAAAATCTTTACTGAGCATCATCAGCGGTGGCGGAGCAGGAGAGATAAGCAAATTATTTGCACTGCCAACAAGGTATCTATCGTCAGGAATAACATCTCCGTTTTCTATCATCAACACTTCAGTAGGCTGTCCTATTTTGATGCTGGAAAATTTGGAGAAGTCGATGGTTTTAGCGTACATATTTTGTCCTGTAGGGTGGTTTTTTTGACCTATCAATCATATTTTAGAGAACCTCTAGATTTATATTTTCATGTTTAGCTACATCTTCAACTTTTCTTTTAGTGCGTGTATGATTTTTGTTTTTATTGCTCATTATTCCCCTCCAAAAGTAACCACTTCCACATCGGTATGACTTCTATACTTCTCTCATCGACCTCTATGGTCTCTTCTTTTTCGGAAGTAACCAGATAACTTTTTTTAAGGTTAAAATATCTCATACCCTCTGTCAATGCTGTGATCTCTCTTTGAAATGTTTGTTTATCCTCTATTTGATAGGCTACATTGACAAGATACGCTTTATCTGTTTTGATATAGAGATCTACCTCTTGTGTTTTGTTGAAGTAGTAAACCTCATCTGTACTTCTGCGTAAGTGTAAAAATGCTAAATTTTCATAGAGCTTAGAATGGTCATTGCTCATGGAAATGCTAAATAGCTTTTTGAAGCCATTATCTATAGCATAGAGCTTTTTAGGGTTTCTTTGCTCTTCTTTTACTGAGTGTCTATGGATGGGTACCGTAAAGAGCGTGTATGCCTCTTGTAAATAAGAGAGATAGTCGTTTAGTGTATCTTTGCCTACTTTGTAGCCTTGGGACTTGTAGTCATTGTAGAGCTTGTTTACAGAGATAAGTGTTCCCATATTGACAAACATATACTTGATAAGGTGTTTTAAGAGACTTTGATTTTTTATATGGTAACGCTCTACAATATCTTTATAGACGATGAGGTCAAGATAATCTTTCATGATACGCTTTTTGACATCATCACTCTCATCAAAGGTTTCAGCAAAACCACCATCTACAAGATACGTTTCAAAAGCATTTTTAATAAAAGAGATAGATTTTGAAGAGTAGAGATTTATTTCAATATTTTTGTATTTTAAGTACTCTTTAAATGAGAATGGGAATATCTCATAAGCAATGGTTCTACCCCTTAAAGAAGTAGCAATCTCGCTAGAGAGTAGTTTTGAGGAAGACCCAGTTATAAAAAGTTGTATATTTTCAGTATCATAGATACGTCGTACATACTTTTCCCAACCCTCTATATTTTGTACCTCATCTAAAAAGAGATACACCTTTTCATCTCTTTTTTTAGGGTAGAGTTCATAATACCCCTCCAACAGAGAGTCTAAATCTTTTAAGACGATAGGAAAAAGCCTATCATCTTCAAAGTTTATGTAGATTATATTTGTGTTGTCTGTCTTTTTTCTAAGTTTTTCTATAAGCGAAAAAAGAATATAGGTCTTTCCGCACCGCCTTACGCCTATAAGTGATATGATTTTTGTTGTATCAGTAGGGATAGTATACTCTCTGGGCACGATAGTTCCAAAATCTCGTTCTTGAAAGTTTGTAATAAGTTTTTTAAACGTCTCTTTCATGTTTATCCTTGTTAACTAGGACGATTATAGCATATTATGTACTAGTTT
>JALVXW010000047.1 GCA_027038155.1 Sulfurovum sp. | reverse complement strand
GTTACTTTATGGTAACAGACAAAGAGCGTTTGACAGACAATGCCAAGCGTCGTTTGCTTGCACTGGAGTCTCACTCAGATTTAGGCTCTGGAGCAGTATTGGCATTTCATGACCTAGAGATACGTGGAGGAGGGAATATCATAGGAGAGGCCCAATCTGGTCACATCAAACAGATAGGCTACTCGCTCTACCTGCGTATGCTTGAAGATGCCATTAAAGAGCTAAGTGGACAAGACAAAGAAGTGGCACATAACATCGATATGAAACTTTCTATTGATGCATACTTGAATGAAGAGTTAATAGAAGAAGATAGATTGCGTTTAGAACTCTATAGACGACTTTCCCTTTGTGAAAGTAGAGGTGAAGTCTATGAGATAGAAGCAGAGATAGCCGATAGATTTGGAAAGCTAGATACCATTACTAAGCAGTTTATAGATGTGATTGTGATGAAGGTGCTTGCACGCCAAAAAGGCATTTCAAAAGTTTCATCGTATGGAGAGAATGTCTTCATAGAGTTTAGACAAGAGGGTAAAGAGCGCGTGGTACTTAAAGCAAATTCAAAAGATGATGATGACATTATCGCTACGGCGATGGGGTATTTAAAAGCCTAATGCCTTTTCAGTTACAGCAGTTTTTAACCCTTTTGTGGTTGCTTGTATTAGGTAAATTTACAGGCTACATCTACCTGTCTTGGAGTGATATTGTGCTAACACTGATGGTCACAACAGTGCTGGCACACCTCTTTATCTATGTACATGATAAAAAAGTAAATTTTTTTTCATTTTCTGCACTCTCTACAGCCATAGGGGTGATGCTGATGATGGCAACCCAACACTTGTGGATAGTGTTTGTTGTTATTGCTTTGGGTGTAGGGCAAAAATATCTGTTTAAGTGCGAAGATAAACATCTGTTTAATCCTTCAAATTTTGCACTCATCATAGGCTTAGTACTGTTTTATACACAAGCACATATTGTTTTGGGGCAGTTGGGCGAAGCATTGTGGCTACAAATCGTAGTGATGTTGTTGGCAAGTGCTATTCTTTTAAGGGTACAAAGGTGGCTTATTCCTTTGGTATTTACGAGTAGTTATCTTCTGTTGGAATCTATGTTGGTGGTAGCATCAGACCCTTTGATGATATTTGAGATGTTGCTTCAGAGGTTTTATGCGGTCTCTTTTCTTCTTTTTATTCTCTTTATGCTTACTGACCCTGTGACCACACCTTCAACATGGAAAAGACAACTTGTTTTTGCAACTTCTATTGCACTTATGGCAACGTTGTTAGACTATTATGTTGGCTTTAGAGTGCAACACCTCTTTTTGTCACTCTTTTTCAATACCTTTATCTTTAGGCTCTTTGAGTGTGTGCAAAACCATTTTTTTACTACTACAGAAAAGGTAAAAGCAGCCATAGCATTAGTTTTAGTTCTGGGTGTTATGATCTACATTGAATTTCAAGTACCATATTATTTTAATATGTATTAGGAGTAGGGGTGAGTAAGGAACATAAGATAAGCATACTCATTTTAGCAGTGGGTATGGTTTTGCTTACTGGCTACTGGTTTATGCCACGCTCAACAGAGGCACCACAAACAGAAGCTAAAAAGGTAGAAGAGCGTATTTTACTCCCTCGGCACAAGAAAACAATCTATCAAAATATCCCCCAAGTGCAAGAGTATCTACATGACCTTAAAAAACTCATAGCAGAAGGAAAGTCTGTTTTGCCTTTGGAGCGTAGTGAATTAGACGCTAAGGCACAAAAAGTACAAAGCCTGCTCTTAAAAGATAAAGAGTTTTTGTCAGATACCAAAGAGGGCAATATCTCTATGCATAATGATATGATGCGTATTTTGCCTGCGATTGTGAGTAGTTTGGATGCCAAAACAGAGGCTATGTGTGCTTCAAGCCAATGTTATCAGGCAGAAAAATACAACTTTGTTACCAATACCACCACAAGAGCCATTGTGGATGTCAAGAACAATAAGGTATTGCACATAGAACGTTACCCCAATATGCAGCCAGATATCTCTTTGCGTTTGACGCATATAGCTCAATCTATTGCTTTGCATGCACCAGAGGTAAAAAAAGAGCTGGGGTTTAGCCCACGCAAAAAAGATATAACGATGGCAAATGTACGAGGCACCATGAAAGAGTCTCCTTGTGAAAATACCACCCATCTCTGTGTCGCACCCACCTTTACAGACCATCAAAAAGAGGAGGCACTTTGGGCAGTAGTTGATTTGACTGAACTTAAACTAGCAGCTGCAAAATGGGCAGGGCTTGGTAAAACAACAACCCCAGCGTGTATTGGTGAAAGAAGTTTGCAAAACCGTTACATTATGAAACATTTTTGTCAAAAAGATACCATTTTGGAAAAAAATGGCTGGAAGATGAGCTATCGTCTCACAGGTTCAGATGGATTGGAAGTACGAGATGTAAGCTTTAAAGGAGAATCGGTTTTGCACTCGGCAAAGATAGTCGATTGGCATGTGAGTTATCAGCAAAAGGGGGGAGAAAATCTTGATACCTCTACCGAAACCTATATTGAAGGACGTCGTGTAGAGTTTGTCCATGGGGAAGATGGTAATTACCTCTTTGGATATAATGATGCCATGGGGTGTCCTCTCTTCTCCACATCTGTTGTTTTGGTATACAATGGACCACAAATCAAACCACTTAAAACAAAAGATGGTTTTATGCTTACACAAGACTTTAGAAATCCCAAATGGCCAATGGCATGTAACTACCGTTATGAAAACCGTTTTGAATTTTATGATGATGGCTCATTTAGGGTTGTGGGAGTAAACAAGGGTAGAGGATGCGGAGACCATGCTATCTATAGACCAGTTATGCGTATAGATATGGCAGTAGATAAAGAGGAGAATTTTTATAGTCATGATGAAGATTGGAGAGTTTGGAAAAAAGAGAGTGCGAGTCTGGTTCCTGAAACCTTGACAAATCAACCATACCCCTATAAAATTGTCTCATCTCAAAACACACATAAAGGCTACTATATTGAGCCAAACCATGGGCAGTTTGGTGACAACAGCAGGGGAGACCATGCCACGCTTTTTGCTACAAAGTTTAAAGAGAACGAAGGAGATAAAGATTTATTGACACTGGGGTCATGCTGTGATCTTAAAAATGATGGGGTAGAGAGCTATATTAAAGAGGGTGAAACGATAGAGAAGAGTCATATTGTGCTTTGGTATGTACCGCGTATTCATAATGATGCCAGAGCAGGACATGAGTATTGTTGGGCAGATACGGTTGTGGGAGACGATGGCAATCTGCATGTACAGGTATGGCCATGTACGGTTGGTCCAAAATTTATACCCATAAAGAGTCAATAGATGAAAAAATATCTTCCTATTGTTCTCTCTTTGTCTATTTTAATGCTTGTTGGAACAGTGGTTGTCTATAAGAAGAGACAACAATCAACGACTATAGAAAGAGAACAAACCTCTCATGCTATTGGTACATTTACCAAACCAAAATCATGTGTGCAGTTACCACAGTTTTTACAAGCACTACATATCTCCTGGCCTCTTATGATTGACCTTTCTCAAAAGCGTTTTAAAGGGATAGCACTGCTGTATGGTAAGCAAATGCAAAAGGTGCTACACCCTAAAATATGGGAGCAATATGAGCATTTTAGTACCTATGCTTTAGACAGAGAGGGTAATATCTTTTTGGCTCCTATGCCCTATATCTCTATCCATCCAACCACGTTTAATTTGCAAAAAAACATCTACAAACTTGATACACATACAGGAAAAATAGAGATATTTATGCATCTTGATGATGTGCATCCCTCTGCACGTAACCCCTATGGGGTGAATGCTATTGCTTATGATTGTGATGACAATACACTATGGGTTGCCGCGATAGATGAGACAGACTACAAGAGAGAGCGTGGTGTAATATACCATATAGATATTCGCACAAAAGAGATACTAAGCCGTATAGAAGGCAAAGATGCACTGACACTTACGTTGCTTAAAACGCAAAAATCCAAATATCTTCTTGTAGGTGGAGCAAGAGAGAGTGTGCTCTATGCTTATGATTTGAAGCAGTATAAAAAAGAG
>JALVXW010000046.1 GCA_027038155.1 Sulfurovum sp. | reverse complement strand
TGGCTAAGGTAGTGAGGCATCTGTGCAAAGTCTGGCACAACTGCATGGTGGTGATGCACATACTTTACATAGGCAAAGTGCATGGTCTCATCTGGCGGATAGCCAAAATTGACATGATCTTTATAATAAACGACTTTAAAGACAGTAAAAAGAAGAAACAGTGTATATAGAATCATCTTTGCATCAAGATTTTGCGTATGCTCTGTAGTGCGATAGACAGAGAGAACAAAACTGATGATAAGGGCAATCATCAAAGCAATGAGCAAGCCCATAGGGTGATAGTCGTGTAATTTGGTAAACAAAAGAGGGTTGAGTGTAAAGCGTAGTTGAGGGTCAGACCCTGTGGTGGTGAAGGTGAGTTTACCCTCTTTTTGATGAGTGTTTTTGATTTGCACATTTTCATGTGGCTCTATGGGTATGTTTGCTTTAGCATATTTAAACCAATTACGATGCGTTATCGTTATCGTTTCAAGTGTGATAGTTTTGCCTGCTCTTGATGTGGGGTCAAGTCGCAGGTAGCTTATCTGGCTACTTTTGGGGAGATGAAAGTAGTATATATTGTTTTTGACTTTATAGGCAGGGGCAGATTTTTGTTCGCTAAAACGATGCTCTTTTGAGGCGTAGTAAACTTTGGGGGAGAGCAGTGCTCCTGAGCTCTCTTGCATCTTTACGCGTAGTGTTGTACCATTTTGCATAAAGAGTATCGCAGTAAAGAGCAGGATAAAAGAGAGAACAAAGGTGATGATATAGGGTACAAAAGAGCGATGAACTACTTGGGACATAGACTAAAGTCCTCCTTGTCGTGACATAGATTTGGGTTGTAGTAGGGGTCGCCATGGGTAAGTATCTCTTTGTGTCTTTGAAAGAGTGCATCTTTTTCTGTTTGAAATCTGGCAATCTTCTCTTGGGTATCTTCATACCCTCTTGAGATAGATTCATGGTGGTACATCTGGGCATAAGGAGTAAAGAGGTTCAAGTAGTCTTTTTCTCTGACTCTTAGACAGAAGTCCACGTCGTTGTAGGCAACTTTGAACTCCACAGCATTCATCCCTCCTATCTCTTGATAGATAGATTTTTTAATCATCAGACATGCAGCAGTAACAGCTGAGAGGTTTTGTACCGCGTTGAGGCGGTTGAAGTAGCCTGGGTTATCTCTGGGGTACATCTTGTGTGAATGCCCAGCATAGCCACCTAGTCCTATAATGACTCCCGCATGCTGGATGGTATCGTTAGGGAAATAGAGTTTTGCCCCTACACACCCTATCTCTTTGCGTTGTGAGTGCTCTAGCATTGACTCTATCCAATCTTCGGAGATCACCTCTATATCATTGTTGAGCAGCAGTATATGCTCTCCTTTTGCATAGGTATTGACGGCATGGTTGTTAATATCGGCATAATTAAACTCAGTATTGTACTCGTAGAACTTGACACGTGCATCTTTTTGCTCCAAAGCAAGCATCATATCAAAGGTGGCCTGCTCTTGACTGTTGTTGCTAATGCCTATAATCTCGAAGTTTTGATAGGTAGATTTTTCTATCACAGAGGTAACAGACATCTCAAGCAGTTCTGGCTTATCTTTAAAAGGGATAATAATACTTACAAGTGGGTTGTTTTTGATGGCATACTTTACCCTGAAGTAGTGGTGTAGGTTCCCATGCAGTACTTCTGCCTCAATACCTCTACGTTTAAGTGTCTCTTCTAGGACAACTCTTCCTCTCTCTATCGCCTCTGGTTTGGCTTCGGAGTTGGCACTGGTAGAGCTCTCTAACATTCTCCAGTGGTAGAGTACTTTGGGAATGTGGTAGATAGTGTCTGTTTTTTCGGTAAGTCTTAAAAAGAGATCATAGTCTTGTGAACCATCAAATTTGGAGTTAAAACCACCTACTTGTTCAAGCAATGATTTTTTAAAGCAACTAAAGTGGGTAATATAGTTATGTGACAAAAGCAAATCAGGAGAGAAATCAGGTTTATAGTGAGGGTTGGAGCATACCCCCTCTGTGGAGATAAAATCCTCATCACTGTAGATAAAGTCAGCTTTTTGTTCGTTGATAACCTTTACCATCTCATAGAGTGCATTGGGGGTGAGCTCATCATCGTTGTCCAAGAGTGCGATATATTCACCGCTACAGAGGGCAATCGCAGCATTGGATGCTGCGGAGATGTTACTGTTTGTTTCTAAAAAAGTAACTTTAATCTGTGGATGGTTGATACTTTTGAGATAATTAACAGTCGCTTCATTGGTGCTTTTGTCATCGGCGATACAGAGTTCCCAGTTGTCATACCATTGATGTTTGACAGACTCTATCGCAAGGTTTAACCATTTTGGATCCACATTGTACACAGGCATCACAATAGAGATACGTGGTTTTTGTGCAAAGGATGCGATGCTCTCTTTGATTTGAGGTGTGTATGGGGGTGGCGTATAGGTGTAGGTGGTGTGTGGATTGGTCGTTTCTGTAGGCTCTTCTGGCAGGGCTATCTCTTCAGGGTCGTTCTTTAAAAAGAGTGCTTTTTTGATGAGGTTTTTGATACGGTTTTTGATACGCATAGATTGAATCTGTCTATCACGCAAGGCAACAACACTGCGTGCATAGGTTAACTCTTTGCCTAGATTTTGTATAGTGTTGTCTTTCTCTTTGATGGTTGCATCCATCTTTTGGATACGTTGACCAAGTTCAGTAATATGCTCCTCTTTCTTTTCTACATGTTGTGTGAGTTCATCAATATGTGTCTCTTGTGCCTTAATATGATTTTCTTTTACTTGAAGATAGTCCTCAATAGGTACATTATGTTTGACATAGTTGTGTTTTTGAAAGTAAAACCCCTCTCTCATTACATAGGTATCAACAAAGTGGCGTTCCATCTTTTGATAGAGCAGGGTATGTTGCAATACCTCTGTCTCAATCGCATAGGTATGCTGAAGCATAGAGAGTGTACGTTGGATGACATACCCTACAGGCAGATTGACTTCGTATGCCCACTCATAGTCTATGAGGTATATCTCATCTTTGTTGTAGATAATATTGGAGAAGATAAGGTCTATATTGGAGATGCCTTTAAAGCAGACTTCACCTGCAAGTGTTGAGAACTCCTGTTTGCCAAAGAGTGTAGGGTAGAGCGGATTTTGTGCAAAGGACTCTTCATAGGGGAGCGTTTGAAATGTCTCTTTGACAAAAGTCATATACGCCTCTAAAAGTGTTTTCCTCTCTTGTGAAGAAGCACGGTCAAATCGCCTCTCCAGACTCTCTCCTTCTATAAAGGCAAAAGTTAGGCTGTTGTCACTTTCGCCAACAATAGGTGCCACTTTGACTTTAGGGTCTCTTATGGCATCAAAGAGTGCACGATAGCTCTCTTTCATCTTTTTTAGATGTGGTATCGCCTCTTTGGTCAGTGCCTCTTTTTTAATATACTTTTGACCATCTTCTTCATAAATGATGGTTTTAAGCTGAAACGCTTTGGCTCTCTCAGAGTTGTTTTTTACATAAAGTATCTTCATCTATTCTCCACATATCACCAAAAAAGAGTTGGCAAAAAATTGAAATTGGTTATTTTCTATTATGCCTCTATAGGCATCTGTCTCACTAAAAAGGGTATAACGCTCATAGTCAAAGTTGGGTGCGGCTATAAGCTCAGAGGTGCTACTGGGCAACCAATCATCAGAGTAGATCTCCATAGGCATTTTGTAGTCTGGGTGAGGGTAGTAGAATGTTTGCTCTGGGTAGCCGCTTTGTATGAGCAGGTCTTCTAACTCTTTTTTCCCAAATGTCTGTACGGTGTCTGTCTCTTTGTAGCCTGTAATGCCATCAAAAGCCTTAGCTGTATGGTCCTCTTTGGCTCCTGCAAAATATTTAAGACCATAACGGTTCTCTATGGCAATAATGAGTTTTCCATCAGGTTTAAGGTACTGTTTGATTTGTTTGAGAAAGTCTTCGTAGGGGTTGTCGGTTTTGGTAAAAGAGCCAGCATATTCAAGTACCCCATTGAGTGTAATGTAGTCAAACTTCTCCTCAAAGGTTATGTCATTAAGATTGGCTACAAAGATTTCAAGATTGTCAAAATTTTTATGTCTCTCATAGTTAATTGTAGCACGTCTTTTAGAGAGCTCTACCACCTTTACTTTGCCCAAACGCTCACACAATGCCCCTG
>JALVXW010000045.1 GCA_027038155.1 Sulfurovum sp. | reverse complement strand
GCAACAAGTAGGTGTACCTCTACGCTTCATTGGTAATGGTGAAAAGATGCCAGACCTAGAACAGTTTATCTCAGAGAGAATTGTAAGCCGTCTTATGGGGGCAGGAGATGTGGAGGGGCTTGCCGAGAGGGCTGCTGCTACCATTGACCCCAAAGAGGCCAAACGTATGACCCAAAAGATTAAAAAAGGTCAGTTTAACTTTAATGATTTTCTTGCACAGATGGAGCAGATGAAGAAGCTGGGGTCTATGAAGTCTATCATGGGGATGATTCCTGGTATGGGAAATATGGCAAAGCAGTTAGGAGATATGGACTTGGAGAACTCCGAAGAGATTAAGCAGATTAAGGCACTTGTCTCTTCGATGACACCCAAAGAGAGAGAGAACCCAGACCTGCTCAACAACACACGTAAGCGTCGTTTGGCAGCAGGAGCAGGGTTGGAGGTGATGCATGTCAATCGTGTACTAAAGCAGTTTAAGAATGCGGCAAAAATGGCTAAAAAGATGTCCACAAAAGGTGGCATGAAAGAGATGCAAAAGATGATGCAGCAGATGCAAGGTGGTGGAGGGATGCCAAATCTTCCTCGCTAATTGATACAGCATAGTAAGATTAATAAAAAATTTAGTCTTATTATGGTAGAATCGCGTTTCATTAAGCCTTGATGAGTGTTTTAGTCATTAAAAAGCAGTTGTCAGTGCTTGATAGTAGGGTGCTTTTACTTCAAAGTGACCGTATAGTAAAAATTTTAAAGGACATAATATGACAATGATCAGAATGACAAGAATGGGTAGAAAAAAGAAACCATTTTACAGAATTGTAGTAACAGACAGCAGAAAAAGAAGAGATGGTGGTTGGATTGAAGTTATTGGTAACTATAATCCTGTTTCTGTAAACAAAGAGCTTAATTTGGATGAAGAGAGACTAAACTACTGGCTCTCTGTAGGTGCACAAATGAGCCCAACAGTAAAAAGATTAGCAGGTAAAAAATAATCTAATGGTAACAGATTTTCTTCTCTCATATACCAAGCTTCTTGTAGATAATCCTGAAGATATTTCAGTAGAGATTACAGAGGTAGATGAGAACTTTGATGAGATTACACTCTTTGCACATAGTGAAGATATAGGTAAGCTCATTGGAAAAGATGGAAGAATGATTAATGCTATTAAAACAGTTATCTCTGGTTGCAAGGCAAAAGGCGGTAAAAATTACCGTGTTAATGTAAAGCCTGTAGATTAAAATGTCTAACGACGCATCACTTATTGCCCAGATAGGGCGTACTGTCGGACTTTGGGGTGACCTGAAGTTCCATCTTCATACAGATTTTCCTGAACAATTTCAAAGTGGCACCACACTCAAGAGCTCACGTGGAAATTTAACCATTTCTGAGTTTAATGAGAAGCGTGGAACCATACGTTTTGTCGGCTATGAGAGTATAGAGAGTGCCAAAAGGCTTACCAATGTAAAAATCTATGCAGATGAGGCACAAACGCGTAAAAACTGTAGCCTGAAAGAGGGAGAGCATTTTTGGTTTGATATTATTGGCTGTATGGTAAAAGATAGAGATGAAACTGTAGGCGAAGTGAGAGAGATACAGCGTATGGCAGATACAGACTATCTTCTTGTTCAAACAGATAGATCTTTGGTAAAAGAGGGCTTGTCTAAAAGTTTTCTACTTCCCTATATTGAGCGTTATATTCTCCGTGTGGATATTGAAGCAAAAATTGTCTATTCCAAAGATGCCAAAGATATACTCGAGGCATCATAATGCACTACTCTTTTGTGACACTTTTCCCCAATCTTATAAGAGGCTATTTTTCTGAAAGTATCTTAAAACGTGCGATAGAAGAGAAGAGAATCGCGATTGATTTTTATAATCCTAGAGATTTTACAACAGACAAACATAATCGTGTAGATGCTCCAATGATAGGTGGTGGAGCAGGGATGCTTATGACACCACAACCCCTTATGGATACACTCTATCAAGTAAAAAAAGATTCTCCTGATGCCCATATTGTATTTCTCTCTCCTGTGGCGAAGAGATTTACACAAAATGATGCAAAACGTTTGGCACACAAAGAGCATATTGTGTTTGTTTCCGGACGTTATGAAGGGATAGATGAGAGAGTGATTGAATCTCATGCCGATGAGTTGTTCTCTATAGGAGATTTTATCTTGACGGGTGGAGAGTTGGCAAGTATGGTGCTTTGTGATGCCGTTAGTCGTAATGTAGAGGGCGTACTTGGCAATAGTGACTCTTTGAGTGTGGAGAGTTTTGAAGAGGCGTTGCTAGAAGCTCCTTCTTTTACAAAACCAACAAATTATGATGGAAATGAAGTCGTTTCAGAGTTCTTAAAGGGTAATCATAGTAAAATCACGGACTTAAAAAGAGGGCTTGCTTTGTGCAAAACGAAGTTTTTTCGCCCAGATTTATACAAAAAAGGTATAGCAGATGAGAAATAAATACATCGAAAGCTTCGAGCAAGCACAACTAGAGGGTAAAGCGGTTCCTGAGTTTAGAGCAGGAGATACAGTAAGAGTAGCTGTAAGAATTAAAGAGGGTAACAAAGAGAGAGTTCAAAACTATGAAGGTCTCTGTATCGCTATTCGTGGTCAAGGTACAGGACGTACATTTATCGTAAGAAAAATGGGTGCCAACTCTGTAGGTGTGGAGAGAATTTTCCCACTCTACTCTGAGTCTATTGAGAGTATTGAAGTGCTTAGAAAAGGTAGAGTCAGAAGAGCTAAATTGTTCTACCTTAGAGAACTTAAGGGTAAAGCAGCACGTATCAAAGAACTCCGTAGAAAATAATTCTTTCGTTTGATTTGCACTCATCTTTGTAGGATGTGTGCAGTCACTTACTTATCGTAAGCTCCTTTACACAAACCTACAAATCTAAGTACAACTCAAACGAAATAATCTGTTTTGTAGGTTTATAGGCTATTTTGGACAAACCTACAAATCTAAGCATCACTCAAACAAAATAATCAAATTTTCTTGCTGGTTAAACTTTTTCAATAAAATCGTTATAATACTTTAATTTTTATTCAGGATATTTC
This sequence comes from Sulfurovum sp., assembly GCA_027038155.1. Taxonomy (GTDB): domain Bacteria; phylum Campylobacterota; class Campylobacteria; order Campylobacterales; family Sulfurovaceae; genus Sulfurovum. The sequence continues at coordinate 1,107 of JALVXW010000045.1, read as the reverse complement.
TATGTTAACAACTATTAAAAACAGACTTATTTCACTTTCACAACTTATACTTGTGATGATTTTTATCATTTTTGAAGAGCTTATTTGGGAAGGGATTGCCAAACCTATCTATGAGGCGATTCATTCGCTTAAAGTCCTTCAAAAAATAGAAGCAAAGTTGCAACATATCAATGCCTATGTGATTCTTGTTATCTTTGTACTTCTTTTGGTAACAGTGGAGACCTTTGGTATCTATGCGGGGATGCTTTTTGTAAGTGGTCAGATATTGTTGGGGTTGGCACTGTATCTTTCTAAAATCCCTATAGCGGCATTTACGTTTTGGCTCTTTAGGGTATCAGAAGAGAAGCTTATGCAGTTTGGGTGGTTTAAGTGGCTTTATGACACGCTTATGGCTGCGATTACATGGTTGAAATCACGTGAGATATATCTGAAGACCATGAAGCGATTAAAAGAGCTAAAGGCATCTGTTAAAGCATGGAAAGAGAAGACCTTTGCAAAAGAGAGTCCTTTTGTGGTGAGACTCAAAAGACTCTATAAAAACATTAAAGCTTCATTGAAAAAATAGATGCATAAACGTGTGTTTTTTTCTAGCCTACTTTTTTTGTTAGGGTTACTTGTTTTTGTTTTTCTTTTTGAAGAGAGTCGTGAATTTGTTGTAGCTTTTATGTTACGTATTTTACTCTTTGTGAAAAAAAACTTTTTTAGAATGCTTGCAGCTTTCTTTTTGGTCAAGGGGAAGTTTGTCTGGACACTTTTTACGAAAAAGATAGCACTACTCTCAGCCACAGGTTTGGGCAAACGCTATCTTATCGAAAAAGTGATGATGCAAAATTTGAAAAAACACTTTTTAGACCATCTCTCAGATGACTTCAAAAGGCTTGCACAGCATGCCAAAGAGAATTTTAAAAACTTTCCATTGATGAAAAAGATAATTACCATATTTGCTTTTTTGGGCTCTTTGGGGTTTGTGGGTAAATTTATGGGTGGCATGTTGGCGATTAAAGTTTTTGTTGCCAAAGTATGGAGTTTTCTTTTATCTCTCTTTCTTAAAACCAGTACGGCAGTTGCCTATTTTTTTACAGACTATCTCTGGGAGTCATGGTTGGC
>JALVXW010000044.1 GCA_027038155.1 Sulfurovum sp. | reverse complement strand
CAATAACCGCTATAAACGTTATTTTGATATTACCATTATTTTTTTAGTGGTCTCTTCGGTACTTATCCTTATCTATGAAGTAAAACATCCCGTACCTTTGTGGTTGGATAATTATGATATTTATGTGGTTTCTTTAATCTTTGCACTGGAGTATCTGTTGCGTCTATGGGTGCACAATGACCTCTCTGAAATGGTCATCAAAGAGTACAATGATGCACAGTTTTTAGGTAGAGAGTTTGAGATTTTTTCTGTACTCAAAAGAGGATTTACAGAGAAGTTAAAGTATATGATTACCCCCTCGGCTATTGTCGATTTATTGGCTATTTTACCTGCGTATAGACCCCTAAGAATTTTACGTGTGTTTATCTTGTTTCGTGTTTTTAAGTTGTTACGCTACACCAAAAGTATCAATCAGTTTGTAGATGTACTTGTCAACAAAAAGTTTGAACTTCTTACACTACTCTTTTTGCTTCTGTTTATTGTCTTTACATCTGGAATTGCTATTTATATTCTTGAAGCAGATAAAAATGGACAGATAGATACACTTTTTGATGGTATCTACTGGGCAATAGTGACTATCTCTACGGTAGGGTATGGAGATATCTCTCCTGTGACAGATGTGGGCAGGGCTATCTCTATTTTGATTATTATCAGTGGGATTGCGATGATTTCATTTGTGACATCTGTGATAGTTTCTGCTTTTTCAGAGCGTCTTGATGAACTCAAAGAGGACCGTATTATAGAGCAGATGAATAAGAGTAAATCTTTTATGATTATCTGTGGCTATGGACAGATGACCAAGATGTTTTTTAGACAAAAACGTACACATAATGACAATTATGTCATTATGGACAATGATGCATCACGCGTAGAAGCAGCTAAAAAAGATGGCTATATTGCCATACACGAAGATGCAAGTAGCTTTAAAACACTCAGTAAGTTTGATGCACAACATTGTGATATTACTATTTTGTGTCTTACCTCAAGTGATGTAGAAAATATCTATATTACACTCAATGCCAAAAGTATCTCTAAGCGTATTAAAGTCATTGCACGTGTAAATGACCCAGAGACTGTAGAGAAGTTTAAGTATGCAGGTGCCGATGAAGTATTGTTACCTAACCTTGCTGCCAATACTATGATTTATACGGCTATTACACAGCCAACAATGTATAAAGCCATTCATGCCATTTTGACAGGTAAAAGCATTGCCAATATAGATGAAATTCATGTGCATGCCACCCATACAATGGTAGGAAAACAGATAAAAGAACTTAATTTTACAGAGAGTAAGCTACTCTTTATTGGCATACAACGTAAAGGAAAATTTATTTTTAATCCTCCTCAAACAGAAGTAATTGAAGGATATGATGTGCTTTTAGTTATGGGTAGAAAAATAAGTTTGGAATATTTTAAATCTCAGCATGAAGGAGATATTTATGTTGGAGAATAAAATTGCTATTTTTGGCTATGGAAATCATGGTAAATTTATTGCTAGAGGGTTGTTGGATGATGGGTTTGACATTACCGTGATTGAGTCAAATAAAAGATTTTATGAAGATGCACAAAAAGATGGCTATGAAAACCTCTTTTTTGTAGATGTTACCAAAGACAGTGATTTAAAAAAATTGGCATTAGACGCTTTTACACAGCTGGTTTGTGTGATGGATGATGAGCATCTCAATGTCTTTCTTACGCTCTCTTTGCGTTCGCTTTACAAAGCGTCTTATATTTTATCGATTTCAGATTCACTCAACGTGACCAAAAAACTTAAAATGGCAGGAGCCAACAAGGTGATAGACCTCTATGAAGTCTCTGCCAATAAAATTTATAATCTTATTGATAGACCAATTGCTACCAGGCTTTTGGAAGATTTTGTGAACAATAAAGAGGGTATCACTTTTAAAGAGATGCGTATTCCTAAAGATTCATTTTTAGATGGTATGATGGCAGAAGATGTAGATTTCTCTTCTCATGATGTACTCTTGGTAGGAATGATAGATGAGGAGTTGAGTCATGCTTTTGTCTTTGTGACAGCAGGTATAGCCCATAAATTAGATACAGGAGATACCATCGTCTGTTTGGGTAAAAAAGAGAAGCTTGAAGCGTTTGAAACGTTAATACAAAAGGCAACACTATGAAAATAGCGATTATTGGTGCAGGCAAATGGGGGCAGGCACTCTATCATGCCTATGCACAAAACAATGAAGTGGTCATCTCTTCACGCAACACCAAAGAGATTGAAAATTTTGTCTCTATAGAAGAGGCTTTAAGATATGAGTATTTAATATTGGCTATCCCTGCACAGTTTGTACGTGAATGGATGGAGAACAACTGGGTAGAGTATGGGCAAAATATTCTTGTGGCAGCCAAAGGGATAGAGACAACTACAGGAGCATTCTTAAATGAAGTCTATGGAGCATTTGTAGAGCCAGAGAGGTTGGCTTTTATCTCTGGCCCCTCTTTTGCTACAGAGGTACAGCAGTCGCTTCCTACCGCACTTAAAATCTCATCTACCAATGTAAAGTTGGCACAAACCTATGCTGATGCACTTCCAGATTTTATCAAGGGGTATGTGAGTGATGATGTGATTGGTGCGGAGGTAAGTGGGGCGTACAAAAATGTTATTGCCATCGCTGGAGGTGTCTGTGAAGGTTTGGGGCTTGGCAACAATGCCAAAGCCGCACTCATTTCACGAGGGTTGGTAGAGATGACCCGCTTTGGTGAAGCCTTTGGGGCAAAAACGGAGACTTTTTTGTCACTAGGTGGTGCAGGAGATTTGTTTCTTACAGCAAGTTCTACCATGTCACGTAATTTTAGGGTAGGGTTAGGATTGGCACATGGCAAAAAGATAGAGGTGATTTTAGAGGAGTTGGGTGAAGTAGCCGAGGGGGTACCTACAGCCAAAGCCCTACACAAAATAGCCAAAGAGAAAAATATCTATTTGCCTATTGCAACAGAGGTTTATGCGATGATAGAAGAGGGTAAAGAGCCACTACAAAGCGTACAGGATTTGCTAAAGTAGTTCATCACATTTTGTTCACAATTTTATGGCACAATCAGAAAGAAAGGGGAAGCTATGTTTAGCAAAATGATACTTTTTTTGATGTTCCATACATTTGTGTTTGCTCAAATTATACTGCCTGAGAGTTTTCAATCGGATTTTAAGCAGATGGTTACCAACCCTAAAGGGAAAGTGCTTCATTATGAGGGGAAAGTTTACTTCTCCTCAATGCAATATTTCAAATGGGTATATCTGAAGCCTACACAAAAAGAGGTCTGTACCGATGGCAAAGAGATTCTTGTGGTTGATCATGATTTAGAACAGGTATCAGCCTATTATATCTCTAAAGGATTAGAGATCTCCAAGGTGCTTCAAAAAGCTACGCTTTATCGTAAAAATATCTATCTTGCTAACTACGATGAGAGGCAATATACGATACAATTAGATGACAAAAACAGACTGCAAAGTATTGCTTATTATGATGAATTGGACAATAAAGTGCAGATAATATTTATAGATATGAAATACACTAAAACAGCGTTACCAAAGAAGAAAATGCAGTGCAACTACCCTAAAGCGTACGATATTATAAGAGGATAGAGATGAACGAATTGATAGCAAAAATACAAGCAGATCCTACTTTAACACTTATGGCAATTATCGCAGTGGTTGTATTTTTGGTGATTGTCTTGACAATTATTGTCTCAGCTATGCGTGTAAAGAGCTACAAAGATAGATTTTGGAATAGCGAGATAGACAACAAAGAGAAAACTGCCCATATTGCCAAAATAGAGAAAGAGTTGCAGGCATCTAGGATAAAAAATGCAACCAATGAAGAGTTGTTAAAACAGTTTTCAGAGACAAAAAAGTTACTAAAAGCAACCAATGAAGCGCATGCTTTGTTGCAAAAAAAGTACAACGAACGAGAGAAAGAGCTGAGCCAAACAAAAGCCAAGTTAGAAAGCACAGAGGGCATTTATGCACATCTTTTAGAAGAGCATAAGCAACTCAAAGAGCGGTTTGATGTGTTGCAGGAGAACAATGCCAAATATCGTACAAGCAATGCACGTTTGCTCATGAAGCTAGAGAGTGAAGAGCGTTATGCCAAGGCTCAAAAAGAGATAAAAGAAGTGAAAAATAGAGAAAAATGATTATGAATCAGACTATAATTTATACAAAAAATCTACCAGAATACACCACGAAAGCCAAAAAAGTTTT
>JALVXW010000043.1 GCA_027038155.1 Sulfurovum sp. | reverse complement strand
GTTTTTCCTGAAATCAAATCATGGTCAGATGGAGTATGACACTTGGCACACTTGTAATTGTTTTTTGCTTTGTCTGGGTGCTTGTCCCATACTGCTTTATGTACAGAGTCTTTAAAAATAGATGATTTCGCATGTATAGAGTGTTGATATTCAGAAAAAATAGCAGGATGACATTTTTTACAAGTAACATTCTCCAGTGTTGCATAGCTTTGCATGGTTATAGCGATGATCAAAAAGAGTGTAAACCATAATTTCATAATTGAATAATCCTTGCTTTGAGAAGTATAGTATTTTATTTAAATTTAAGTTGTTGTCTCTTGATGTGTATCAAAAAAATGACGTAAAAAATAGAATATTTGATTATTAATTCATCATATTTACATAAAATATATATATTTTGTGCAAGTATTGCTTAAAAAACAATCAATACAAGAAACAAAAAATTGATTTAAATCAATTTTTTCATATAAGTTATAACTATAATAAACATCAAAATTAAATAAAGGAGAAAAGATGACCTTTTCAAGCTCATTAGAGTTATTGGCTTTTCATAGGGTTGTATATACAATATATGCTCTTATGATTATCTCAGTAGTTGCATGGTTTGCATATAATTTGACACGCAAAGAAAAAGCAAAGTCAATTGTACGCATACCGTTCTATGTCTACATAGCATTTTTAGTTGCAGGAGGGGTTGGACACCATATCTTCACCTACAACGCTATTCCTTGGGTATCTCAAGATATTACAAGACACAATATAACCCCTGATGCAAGTTATAAATTTGAGGTGGGAAAACATAAGTGGATTAATATGCCCAAACATGTGACCGTACAGTGTGGTCAAACTATTGAATTTGATGTACGAAGTCATGATTTAGTTTATGGTTTTGGTCTCTTTAGACAAGATGGAACTTTAGTAACACAAATGCAGGTCAACCCAGGAACAGATGTTAATGGTATCTTAGATTCTAACGATATTCTATGGACATTTAACCATAATGGAGTATTTGATGTAACAAGTACAGAATACTCTGGACCTGATGCGTATGACCATGAAACAGGAGAAGACTTAATGAAAGTTAAAAAGTGGCTTACTGTTGTCGGATGTAAAGAAGATGGAGGTAAAAAATAATGAGTATAATGAACAATTTAATCAATGGTACAGACTTTGACCATAAAAGCTTAAATGCACTGCAAAAAGTAACTTTAAGAGCAGTGGTAATGAGTTTTCTCTTTTTTGGTCTGGTGGCAATTGAGGGTATGATTATGCGTTTAGTTGTAACAGGAGATGCTAACCCTCTTCCTAAAATGTTTTCACATCCTGAACACTACTTTTCTATTATGACCGTACACCCTATTGTGGGAATTTTTGGTTCAACCTATCAGTTGGTTTTTGCTGCGTTTATGTTTTTGGTGCCATTTTTAACTAAAAAACCTCTCTATAGCATTAAACTGGCTAATGCAGTTTGGTTATTAATTACTATTGGTACTGCTCTAGCATGGTTAGCTGCATTCTTTACAGCTTATGCTCCACTCTATACACTCTATTGGCCTTTACCTGCTGATACTACACAGTTTAGTGTTATTGGAGGTATTGTATTTATTGTTGGTGTAGCTTTAATTATGGTTGGAACTTTAGGATTTATCTATAATATTTATGCAACTATTTTTCAAAGAGTTGGTGTACATAAAGATAAAACAACAAAAGAGCTTTTAATCTCTGGATTTGGTATTGATGGTATGCTTAACCTTTGGCATAAGCTAACAGGCAAACCACCTTACTCTAAAGAACCTGCTCTTGCACTTCCTGTCGTTGCCATATTCCGTGGTACAGTAGATACTTTCTTGGACGCAATTGTTATTTTAACTGCGGGTATTTTGGTTTTGGTTTACCTTGTTTTTGATGCAAGTGGACACCCTTTAAGTGTTGCAGCAGTAGATGCATTGCTGTATAAAAACTACTTCTGGTGGGGTCTTGACCTTGTAGCAGATGGTCTTGTACTTATCTATGTAGCTGGTTCTTGGTATCTACTTGCAACACTCATTACTGGTCAAAAACTCTTTATGGAAAATGTAGCAAGAGCCGCGTTAATGTTAGAACTTCTTGTTTCGTGGATGGTATGGTCTCACCACCTTCTAGCTGACCAAGGACAACCAGAGATGATGAAACTTATCTCAGGAGAGATGGTAACAGCATTTGAACTTCTTACTCAAGGATTGGCACTGTTTATTACTTTAGTAACACTATGGAAGGCTAGACCTCTTAAAATGACTCCAGCATTAGCATACCTTTTAGGTGGATTGGTTGGATTTGGTCTTGCAGTTCCTGCTGCTATTATCCAAGCTGATATGGGTATGAACAGAGTACTTCACAATACACAATGGATTATTTTTGCTCATGTTCATATTGCACTTATTGTAGGGCTTTACATGACACTATACTCTGCAGTGTATGTACTTTGGCCGATTGTGACTAATAATACTACAATGTTCTCTAAAAAACTTACTTGGACACACTTCTGGCTCTACCTAATAGGTGGTATAGGAATGGGTGCTTTTGCAGGGATGTCAGGACTTGATGGAATGCTAAGAAGACACCTCTATGTTCATGGAGAGTTTAACACCCTCATGATACTTGCTGCTATTTGTGGAACAATGGTTCTTGTAGCATGGTTCTTGTTCCTATTTAACATTGTTATGAGTGTGGGAATTAAGGGACTTATTGGTATATTCTTACCAGCAGAAGATAAAACAGCCTCTTATGGTATTGAGCCTGAAACTGTGGCAGAAGATCATAAAGTATAATTACGTGGTGCGATAGCAATCGCACCCTATGACACTTAAAATAAAGGAAACACTTGATACACCTTCCAAGAGTAGCGTATGAAATCAAAAATATTGGTTTGTACGATTTAGTTTTACAAGATGTTCAAAAGATAGCAGGAACATCAAAACCAACCCAAGACCAAATCTTAGAAATCATAAAAACCAATCCTCAAATTTTAGAAGATTATGAACAGATAAATATAGAGTATAACCTTAGCAATATTCATATTAAAGACATAGATTTGTCTAAAATAGATGAGTCATGCAAAAAAGAGGCACAAGAGATTAATAGCAACCTAGCTCATTTAAGAGAGATAGAAAAATATACACTTGATTTTGAGCAGAGTTCAACTTTAGTTATTATCTTCTCTATTGAGTTCTTTGTTCTCTTTTCAGTGCAATATTTTATTGTCTTATTGGACTTAAAAGAGTGGCAAATCCTTATCTACTCTCTTTTTGCTTCATCTATTGCCTTGGCCTATTGGTATGCTAAAAAAGAGCAAAAAAAATATGCTATAAATAGTAAAATATTTGAAGATAAATATACCCAAACTGTTGAGATGATAGATAAATTTGAAAAAAAGGGATGCATTAAAAAATCAGATTTGATTATTGCATCATGTGAAGAGCATGTCTAAGCCTATTGAGGTAAGCTATATTTGGAATAAAGAGAATGTAGAAAAACTCTTTAATGCTTCTTACAAATATCAGTTTGAACATTCACGCAAACGATATATTGGCTGGTTTTTTATTGCTCTTTTACAGTATGGTATAGTAGTAGCTCTCAAAAAAGAGGTATTTGCTATTTTGCTTTTTACAACTATTGTACTATTTTATTGGTACTATGGAAAAAAATGGATAGCCCAAAGACGTGCTAGAAAATCATTTGAAGAGTCTGAGTTTAAAGATAAAGAGATTAGACTAACTATAGATGAAAATGGATTTGAGCTTATTGCTCCTAAAAAAGAGTATTGGAGTTGGAGTGATGTAGATGAAGTAGTAGGTTTAGGTGATGATATTATGCTCTACAAATATCCAAACTTTCACTATATTCCATCTTCAGGGTTTAAGTCACTTGAAGAGAAGAGTCAATTTAAATCTATAGCTAAAAAAGAGGGTAAATTAAAATAATGGACTATTTTTATATAGGAATGGTATCGCTATTTGTTGTATCTCTTTTAGTTGTTGGTTTTATTATGGATAAAGAAGATATAGAAAAAGAGGATTAGTCTTGCTCTAAATCAACTTACCAAAAACAAAATAGTGCTATTATCATTCTATTAAATTAAAGGATGAAAGCCAATGAAACAATTTTTGACTATTTTAACTATCATCTTAACACTTATCTCTGCCACAGAAGCCCAAAGTGGTAAAAAGGTTTTTGAAACCTATTGTTGGGGATGTCA
>JALVXW010000042.1 GCA_027038155.1 Sulfurovum sp. | reverse complement strand
GGAGGTGTCTCCAATGATGACATCACATTGATTGCCACACCTGCGGAAGAGCCTGGAGTATAGATGGTCTTAGAGACGGCTTGAAGTTTGGCTGCACGCTCTGTGCTTTGCCCCCATGACTCTATGCCCTCTCTCCACATATTGGCTACCTTAACAGCATACTCTGAGACATCTTTCTCTTTGGCTTGGGCTTCATCTTTGACCCATGGCTCAAACGCCTTGGGAGAAAAACTACTCTGCACCAAACAAAGGTTCCCCATATCGCCTTTGGGGTCAATGACAATAGAGGGGATATTGTCAATAGCAGCCTCCTCTATGATACCTATCCCCAAACCTGTTTTACCAGAGCCTGTCATACCTATGATAGCGGCATGGGTAGTGAAGTTTTTATTTTTAAGCAGTGTTAGTGCCTCTGTTACATTTTGTGTTGTTTTGTCAACATCTTTTCCGAGATAAAAAAGTCCCAATTTTTCATAAATTTCTTGCATCTGCTCTCCTTGTTGGATTAAAAATTTTCTCTTGCCCCAAAATTGGCTTCAGGAGGAATATATCTTGGTCCTCCTGGCATTTCTCTGTCATTAGGATTGTCCCCTTGGTATCTATGGGGATTTTCTGGGTTTCTACCATTTGCAGGGTTTGGAGGAAATGGCCGCCCAGGTCTTCTAGGTTGACGTCGTGTACGCGTAGGCTTGGTGGGGGGAATAATCTCTCCATTTTTACCCACTTTGCTTCCTATGGGGTATTTGTTTCCATTAGGCAAAACAATCTTGCCTCCACTTATTTTTGTACCTCTAGGGAAGCCTTTTAAACTTCCTTTCATGATGGTTGCAGGAAGTGGTTTTGAGACACCCTGTACCATAAAAGCAATCGTCTCTTTGGATTTTTGTTTTAAAAGAACAACAACTTTGTCCTTTTGATGATAGAGATCAAAAAGCTCCATATCTTTCATAATAGGATTAACCTCTACCTTCTCTTCTAGTCTTGGAGGTAGGCGATAGTTGTTGCCCTCAATACGCACAAGAGTATTGTGTTTTTTTAAGACAACCCAACAGACTTTTGCAAGACTCAGCCCATACAGAGAGTTACGTGTTTCATTGATACAAAGCTTTGCAAATTCATCTTTTTTAATCGTGATATTACCATCTGAACTTGCGATGTCAAGATAGAGTACTTTGGTGGCTTGGGTTATTTTTTTGGATTTTTCAAGATAGGTGAGGAGATGTGCATTAGAGTCTCTCATCATCTTTACAGTAGAAAAGAGAGCCACAACAATAATGCCCATAAGAGCAATAGAGATAAGCACCTCTATGAGCGTAAATGCTCTTTTAGCTGTGTATTGTTGTTGCATCACTACCCATCCATTATCCCTACACGTACTGCCTCTTCATAGCTTGTCTCTCCTGCAACAAGCATCTCTCTTAGTTTATCTGCGATGGTCGCCATACCACGCCTCTTCATGGCTTCACGCACCTGATGGTCGTTAAAGCCATCTTTCATCATCTCTTTGACCGCATCATCGATGATAAAAAGCTCACCAATGGCTTGACGCCCCTTGTAGCCTGTAAAGTCACACTTGTTGCACCCTACTGCCCTAAAGTAGATTCTGTCTGTCGGGAGCAGTGCCTCTTGCATGGTTGCAGGAGCCAAACGTGTAGGCTCTTTGCAGTGCACACAGAGTTTCCGTGCCAATCTTTGGGCAAGTACACCCAAAAGTGTTGAGGAGATCAAAAAATTTTCAATACCCATATCCATTAAACGGCTCAAAGAGGAGGTAGCATCGTTGGTATGGAGCGTAGAGAGCAACAGGTGTCCTGTCAATGCTGAACGCAGTGCAATATCTGCTGTTTCGGAGTCACGAATCTCCCCTACCATAATAATATCTGGATCTTGTCTCAAAATAGAGCGAAGCCCTGCAGCAAAGGTGAGCCCCACCTTGGTATTGACCTGAATTTGAGAGATATTGTCTGCATTATACTCCACTGGATCCTCTACGGTAATAATATTTTTATCTGGCGTGGCAATATGCTGCATACAAGCGTGCAGGGTGGTTGATTTACCAGAACCTGTAGGACCCGTAACAAGTATCATACCGTGTGCATGGTTGAGTAGTCTATAGAGATCCTGCGTAATATCTTCCGAGAATCCCAAAGACTCCAGTGTGGGAATATGCTCACTTTGTGACAAAATACGCATTACTACCCTCTCTCCATGGTAGGTAGGGAGCACCGATACCCTTACATCAATTGTTTTGCCGGAAATACTGAGCTGGGTACGTCCATCTTGTGGTACCCTCTTTTCAGAGATGTCAAGGTTGGAGATAACCTTAATACGGTTAATCACCAAACTAATAATATGCTTATCTAAATCCAAATGTTTTTTCAGTGCACCATCCATACGCAAGCGTACTTCACCCTTACGCTCACCACTCTCAATATGAATATCACTTGCTCCCTTTTGCAAAGCTTGAAAAAATAAAGAGTTTACCAGTTTGATAATCGGTGCTGAGTCTTCACTAGAGAGTAGATCTTGCGAGTTACGAATAAACTCCAGAAGATCGCCCTCTACCTCAATAAGTTCATCTGAGGTTGTTGCCATCTCTTCAAAATCAGACCCCGTTTGAATCTCTAAAAATTTATTTTTAAGCCTCTCAAAACTCTCCTGATCTACAATATTGATAGGATAAGGTAAAGAGAGTTTTGAAAAATGGTTTAACGCCTCACTCAAACTCTCATCGGTAACAATCGCCGTAGAGATACCATTGATTTGAGAGAAGAGCAGGGCATGTTTTAGGGCAAGTTTATGGTTTATCTCCTCTTCCCAAAGTGGTTCAAGGTTGACATCTTGAAGACGAGGAAAATACATTATTTTTCACCCTCTTTGGCTTCATTGCCAGAGAAGAGCGAAGAGAAGAGTCCCTCTTCTTTCTCTCTACCCTCTCTTCTAATACGAGAGGAGGCTCTTACTTTGGGGCTCTTTTGTACACTCTTTTGCATCACCTCTGCAACCTTTTTTGTACGGGTTGCAACATCAATATGCTCTTGATGAGATTTGCTAATTCTTTGTATGCTGGGCAACACTTCTCTTTTTGCTCTTTGCTCTTTTTTCTCTTTTGGCTTAGGAGATGCTATAGTATGGCGTATCCTCTGGCTTGCAGGCACAGATGAAGAAGAAAAGGCTCTGTGTGCAGACTCTTCCAAATGTTCACGTACCAAAACATTGTATCGTTTTTGTACCGCTTCAAGCTCCGAAAGCATCTCTTTTAGCTTCTCCAAATCACCACTTTTTCTGACAATATATGGCGTAAGATAGACAATCACATTTTGTTGATTCTCCACATCAGACTTATCAGTAAACAACAGGTCTCCCAAAATAGGCAAATCTCCCAACAGTGGCACTTTGGAGTTGGATTTTCCTCCTACTTTTTTGAGAAGTCCACCTAAGATAATCGTCTCTCCATTTTTTACAATGGCATTGGTTTTGACTTTTCTTTTGGTGGTTGTTGGTCTGTCTGCTATCTGTTCTGATGAGGGGTCAATATCTTCTATGGTTGTCTCTACTTCCAGGGTTACTTGATTGTTACTGGAGAGTCTAGGCTTGACTTTAAGCGTAAGCCCAATATCTTCTCTGGAGTAGTTGTTAATCACACTGGAACCTCCCGTAGTTGACTGTTGTCCCTGCGTCAAAATAGAGCGTGTCTGCCCCACATATATCTCTGCTTCTTTGTTGTTGGTACAGAGTACTGAAGGTTCACTAAGCAGTCGTGCTGCCCCATTGGTTTCAAGCAAATCAAGCTGTGCTCCTAACGCAAATACTTTATCAAGAGAGTCAAACTTAAATGCCGGTTTTGTATTGGTAATTGCGTTTCCATTTTGGTCAAGCTGAGAGGTGGTGTTGCTTTGATTTAAAAAACTCAATAAAGAAGAGGACATCTGTAGTGCTCCTGTGCCTAAATTCCCTGTAAGAGAGTAGAGCCCTTTACTTGTAATGGCAGCAGTCTCCAAACCATACTTCATCCCTATTTTGGTAGCTAAGTTTGTATCTATCTCTACAATTTTTGCTTTGACATAGACCTGTACTTTAGGAATATCTATCTTTCTTACGGTTTCTCGTATATTTTTTATCTGCTCTCCTGTGGCTAACAAAATCAATGCATTTCTCTCTACATCGGAGACAACCATTGCTTTGCTTGGTGGCTTAGCCCCTTTTCTAGCATGCCTAATAGAGACAGAGTTCATCTGAGAAAGAAGCTTAGAGAGTATCTTCTCCATCTCTTCAACATTGGAATTTTTAAGGCGTAAAACATACATCTTTTGAGACTGATCTTCACCCTCTAAATCCAACTGCTTAATATACTTAATCATACGGTTGATATTGTTCTGTTTTCCTACCAAAATAACAGAGTTTGTAGCATCATTTTTAAAAATATCTACCTTTTCACTCTCTATGGTTTGAGGAAAAAGCTTTTTTGACATATTTTGTATATTGGAGAAAACATCTTTTACTACAGAGTTTTTCAACTCAAGAACAACCGATTTTTTCTCCCCTCTCTCCTCTATGACATGAATAATTTTGGCAACAGACTTTAACGTGCGCGGATACGCTGTAATGGCTATCATATTATTCTCCTTGAAAGAGATAATTTTAGCACTCTTGTGCAAAAGTGGTCTGATTTTAGCACGCACGACTGCAGCATTGGAACTATGAAGAGAGAAGATAACCGTTTTCATGGTCTCCCCCTCTATCTTGGTAGTCACAGGAAGCCCCTCTCCTGCGGCATTGGCCGTCTTTACCACTTTATAAAAATCACCCAAATCCACAATCGTCAACCCTTTGCTTCCCAATATGGAGTTTGCCAAAGAGAAGAGTCCGCTCTTTTTAATTGGTGTTTGTGAAATAAAGTTTATCTTCCCTTTGAGTTCTGTCTCAATCAAGATATTTTTCTTTGTAATCTTAGAGACCATCTCAATAAAATCTTTTACATTGAGGTTTCTAAAGTTTACATTGATTGTCTCTTCACCTGTTGTCTCTGCCTTGGCAAACACCATAGCACTCACTACACACAGTACCAATACTATTTTAGTTAATTTCATACTCTAACTCCATCTCTTCATTATCTCTTACAATCACAATATTGAGGCTGTCTATCTCTTTTAAGTGTTTATAGACATTAAACGCAGCACTATAGCTGGTTATCTCTTTTCCATTAATTGACTTTATCACATCATTCCTTCGTATTCCTAGCTTTGCAAAAGGAGAACCTCTTTTGACAAAATTGATTTTAAATCCTGCAAGATCATGCCCCTTTTTAATCTCTGAAACCCCTATATTTTGATAAATATCATCCATATTTTCGGCATAATGATTCAACATAGATCTCTGTATAATATGGGCTTCTGCATCATCATTTGTTGCCTCATTTAAGTGCTCAGAAGGTACCCTCTCTCTCTTTGGAGATGTAACTCTCTTAATCATCTTCATGCTGTTTTCAGCATTGATATTTTTTACAAGCCACACCTTGTACTCTTTATTCTCTTTGCTAAAGCGTGCAAAGTTTGCTCCCGCTCCAACAAGACGATACCCCTCTATCACGTCTCCACGAGAAATTACTTTACTCTTGCCCTTGTGCTGTATTGTCAATACCGTGGCATCTTCGGCACTGTAGATGGCTAGAAGCTTAATATTTTTCAAGTTGCCCACAGGCTTTTTTATGACTGGTTTAACCACTGGTCTGGGTCTGGGTGCTGCTGTTTTGGTGGGTGTAAGCTTTACGTTATAAAAGAGTACTTTGCTCTCTTGTGGTTTTTTTTGATTAAGGTTGACATGCGAGAGCCATTTCATATCTACCACAAACCACAAAAGCTTCAAAAGAGAAAAAATTACTGCTACCCAAAGCAGTGTTTGCATCATCTCTGGTTTAAAAATTTTTTTCATAGTACCAGCCTCTCTTGTCTTTTTGCAAAATAGATTGTATCTTCTCTATCTTGCCCACTTTAACCAAATCCAGATGTACCTTTTTCTCTTTGAGCTTTATCTCTCCTTTGGCTACACCAAAAGAGCCACTGCTCTGCACACTAATCACCTTTGGGTCAACAAGCATATATGTTGCTTTGATTTGTTCTATATGCTCAGGAACCCTACGGTGCAATACCTCATCTACTACCATATTTTCTATCTCTATGCGTGTATAAAACAAAAGGGTAAAAATATCTATCTTCTCTATGTGTGCTATGTTTATCCCTTTCATATAGAGGCTCACACCTGTAAGTGTAAGCGAAAACAACCCTTCATCTATATGCTCTTCATTGAGCATAATCTCTTTTTTTGCCAAATGCTCTTGCAGTGTATTATAGAGCGACACCTTAGGCATAAAAATCAAAAAACCCAACCATGCCGTAAAGAGTATAAGCACTATCTTTTTTACCACTTGCATTTCAACTCCACTTCGTAGGTTTCACCTGTTTTATGTAACTCCATCTTCTCTATCTCTACTGCAAGGCTCATGATTTTACTTATAAGCGTATTAAGCTCACGTGGGGTTAATGCTTTATAAGAAGCCGTAAGCTTTTTCCCATCTCTTCTCCATGTCATCTTTGAAGGGGAAACTACTCCTTTAAGACGCTCTACTTTTTTAGAGAGGTTTTTGTCTTTCCAGACCTTTTTGAGTGCAATCACCTCTTTAAGCTCTTCTAGCGAAGTTGTTATATGTTTTGCTGTCTCTGCCTGTTTGGAGATTTGCCCCTCTTTATAGACAAAAGCCATCACCATCAACAACAAAGAGACCCCTACCATAATCTCATTTTTATAGGTACGCCACATCATTGTGCCTGCTCCTCTATGATGAGATGATTGTTTTTAAGTGTACCTGTTTGAAGCTGTGCCTCTTTTGCCAATCTCTGTACCTGCTTGGCAATCTTTGCATCTTTACACGCAAACTGTGCTTTGAACTGTTTACTGTCCACAATCAAAGAGTTGAGTGTTGAACCCTTAAAAATCATGCGAGAGACTGCTTTGATGGAGTCTCTTTTTTTACGCTCTTTTTTGTCTATTACACTATAGGTATCCAAAATACTCTTACGCTTATAGCTACTCTCTAGCGTAGGGTACTGGCTAAGAAGTGTTTCTAGTTTCTCTTTTTCTACAGTAGTCGCTTTTTTGTATCTTGTCCCTTCTGCTACATACATTATGGCAAAGAGTAGAAATATCGCACTAAACACGTATGCCTCTTTTTTTCCAAAATATCTGTTGCCCTCTCCCTCTAAACGAATACCTTTTTTAGGAATAAAACGTTCATCTACCCGAAGAAATCTACTCTCCAGAGGCAATGCACTTTGCGGTACAATGGTAACTGTCTCATTTAGGTTTACCAGTGCATCCTCTTCTCCCATTTTCACAGGGGCGGTAAAGGCGTGTAGCGACTGTTGTGCGAAGTAGATGTTGTCAATACGCAAGAGTGGTATCTCTTTTTGTTTTAAAAAGGTGGTGATGCTCTCTTCACTATAGGCAATAAATAACCAACCCTCCTCCTCTTTGATAACAAAATATCGATATGACTGCCCCTCTTCAAGCAACCCCTCAAACAAAGAGGGGGCAATACGTTTTGCCTGATAGGCATACTTCACAGGCAATGCCTCTCTCTTTATCGTATAAAATTGAGGCGAGAGCAAAATATGGATTCTCTCTTTACCCTGAGGGATACTGGGCATCTTTTGGTGTACCAGTATCACCGTTTTAGTTTTTTCCAAAAAATTCAAAATATTTTGCCTCTCCCTCTATATAATCAAAGGTAAATCTATACCCTTCCCCAAACCGCACACTACAGCGTGACTCACCTAAAGCATTTTTATCTTTAAACAACTTCTTTTTTTCATTATAGTTCCCACCATTGTTTTCTACAAATGTTTGCAGGGTGGGCTTCTCTTTGGTCATCGCTTTCCACTCACGGACTGTTTGCAGCTCTATATCAAACAGAAACGATATGAGTGCAGCAGAGCTATAGTTGATATTGATACGCTCTGCTTTGTCATAAAAACTAAAGTAGCTCTTCCATGGTATCTGTGCTACTTTTTGGTCATCTGTCTCCATTTCGTAACGTGCTATAATATCAGAGAATTGTTGATAAGATATAATACCGTTTTTTTGCATAAGCCTACTTTGCTCCTGCTTAATAAATTTTTGTCCAGATGCAATCTCTTGAAGTATCATCTCCAAAAGTCTGCTAGGGTCTTCTAGTGTATAGCTTTGTGCCAATGTATCAAAGAGTGACTGTGCTACGGCAAAAAGGTGCTGTTTCCCCTCTTTGCCATCCATGCCCAACCAGTTAATATTGACTCCAGAGGAGAGAGGGCGACAGGTCATCGCAAGTGAAAAACGCCCATCTTCTGAACGAAAAGAGGGGTATTTGTCATACACCTTCTGTGCACCACCTATCTTTTTGAGCTCTGTGACCACATCTGCATAATAGACGTTTGCCTGTATGAGTGCTTTTGTCATAGAGGCGTCCTCTTTTACTTTGGTAAAGTAGCCCAACAGCACCATAGACAAGGCAATCACCACTGCCAACACCGACAGTGTAATCATTAAGGTAAACCCTTGTTTGGCAGGAACAGAAATTATGGGCATGGTCGTTTTATCCATCTAAAAGCTCGATTAAAGTAAAATTTGTAAATTTTTTATTTTTTCTTCAATTTTTAGAAAAAGATATTATACCAAAGCAAACTAAAGGAGATATATGCACACCCCATCACTCAGAAGAGGCTTTACACTTATTGAGCTACTTATCGTTATCGTTATACTTGGAGGGCTTGCAGCCGTTGTGGCACCAGGACTTATGAACTCCGCCGACAAAGCCAAGCGAGATACCGTTTGTCTTAAAATGAATGAGCTACAAAAGACTCTTAATATGTTTAAACTTGATAACGGTATATACCCAGAGACAGACGAAGGGTTTGAAGCACTTGTAAGCAACCCTGACACAGAGAAGTACCCAAATTACCCTGCAAAACCCTATATGAAAAAGATTCCTAAAGATTCATGGAAGACTCCTTTTATCTACATTAAAAAAGGAGATAGTTTTGAGATTATCTCTTATGCTGCTGACAGAAAAGAGGGCGGTAGTGACAACGGTAAAGATATTCTCTTTAGTGCCTGCAACAAATAGCTTTTGATGCATACCTCTGCCCCTAAAAGAGCATTACAAAAAGGGTTTACACTCATTGAACTTCTTATTGTCATTCTCATTATCTCTATGGTCTATTTTTTAGGCTTTTCAGGCGTAGAGATGGGCAACCCCAAACCCAAAGCACTTACACCGCTTAACCTCAAAAAAAGCATTGTCTCCTCAGAACTTTTTAAAGGGCATACAACCCTTTTGTGCCTAGACAAGTGCAGACAGTGCCTTCTTAGAGGCGACATAGCATCTCCTTACGCACCCTACACAAGTGCCATTGACCTCTCAGACATCAAAGCCTATACACTTGACGAGAGTGACAATCTTGTCCAAATCCAATATGCCCGCTACAAAGACAAAAAAATCTGTCTTAAAATGGACTTCTATCCCAATGGGAGCTCTACGCAAATCATCTTGCAAAACAGTAAAGGCACCTACTTTTTGCCTGCCTATTTTGATGAACCCAAAGCCTTTGAGTCTCCAGAAGAGGCAAAAGAGTACTGGCTTAGAAATGCCCATTTGGTAGATGACCGTGGAGATTTTTACTAATGCATCACACACCACACTACAACCTGCGTGCAGGATTTACGATTATTGAGGTACTGATCTCTGTGGTAATTATCTCCTTTTCGATTATCTATGTACTCAAACTGCACTCTAACAACCATGAACAGATTGTCTATATCTCACAAAGAAACAACCATGCCCTTGAAGACTCTCTCTTTTTAACAAAAAATATCTTAAGGGAGCACAAAGAGACAAAGAGTGCGTATGATATTTTAGAGCAACACATCAAGATCAAAAAAGACCTCAGCCGAGCGATGCTTAAAAAGAGTAAACGCAGTATCTATATTCCTGAAGAGATACAGATTCTTCCGCCTCCAGATATCCCAGGACCCACGGCGATTGTCAATGAGGTCAAGATAAAAGGGGACTACCCCTCTATCTACTGGCATATCAAGATTACAGGCTTTTAAGCCTTTAGCGTTATAATACCTTCAACGAAAATAAGGATACAACAGGCATGCTTTTTAAGTACAAAGGGTTTGACAAATCTGGTAAAAGAGTCAAAGGTACTGTCACTGCCAGTTCCATAGAAGAGGCAGGGCAAAAACTACGTAACCAACATATCTACTATGAGTCTCTTGCTCCAACCAAAGCGTTTTCGCTTGAAACTTTGTCTAAACGTCAAATGCCTGGAGAACTGCTTGCTACATTTTCAAAAGAGCTCTCCTCCTATCTCAACTCAGGCATGACTATCTTAACGGCCATTAAACTTTTGGAGAACCAACACCAGGGGGAGAAGCGTTATGTCTCTTTTTTAAACTCTCTTAAAACCATGATTGATGAGGGACAATCCCTGTTTCATGCACTCAATTCCCAAAAGGTCTATAGCTTGCCAGACTTCTACCTACAGAGTCTCAATGTCGCTGGACAAAGTGGTAAAATGGTTGAGGTGCTTACCAATATGGCAACCTTTTTCTCTGCACAACACAAAGTACGCAAACAGGTCAAAGGAGCCATGACATATCCACTGATTATCTTTACGGTTGCTATAGGTATGACTTCGTTTCTTATCGCCTTTGTGGTACCTAAAATTACAGAAATTTTTGAAGATACAGGACAGGAGCTTCCACCCATTACGCAATTTGTTTTAGCCCTTAGCGACTTTCTTACAAGTCACTATGTTGCCCTTATTGTGGGAGCTGTTTTGTCTATTCTCTTTTTTAAAGTTGCCTATGCCAAGATAGCCTCTTTTCACCGTCTTGTTGATGCGTGGTTACTTAAAATGCCTGTACTAGGAACACTGATACAAAACCATGAACTAGGCAGGTTTTCCTATATTCTCTCTCTTATGCTAAGCTCAGGGGTCGCCTATGCTCAGGCAGTGCATCTCTCCAAATCTACCTTTGGCAACTATGGACTCAAAGATCTCTTTGAGAAAGCCGCAGTAAAAGTGCAAGAGGGAAACAAGCTCTCCAATGCACTACAGCTCACCAAAGGGGTAAGACTCAAACGAAACTTTATGCAGTCTCTTGCTCTAGGAGAAGAGTCTAGTGAAGTAGCTAGCATCTTAGAAAATATCGCTTCACTTTATGCTGAAGAAAATGAAGAGAAGCTCAAACTTCTTTTAAGCCTGTTAGAGCCATTTATGATGCTCTTTATCGGCACGGTTGTAGGGGTCATTGTCTCCGCGATGCTGCTTCCTATTTTTACTATGACACAAGGGCTTCAATAAAATGGCAAAACAACGATTTCGAGATGTTAAACAAGGCAAACAAACATATCCTCCAAAGAAGAAGTCTACACCCAAAGACAAACCCTCTTATGCTTCTGCTAGTAGCAAATTAAAAGCATTTCTTACAGATAGTTTTATGCTCCTGATGCCCATTATGTATATTGTATTTTATCTTGTTATGGGCGGAAGAGAGGGCTTTGCCGCACACAAGGCACTAGGCTGGGCGTATATTTTAATTCCTTTGGTAATTGTTCAGACTCTATTTATGTATAAAACAGGGCAAACACCAGGATATCGTGCCTACAACCTCAAAGTTATAGATGCCTACAGCAAAAAGAAACCCTCTCTTTTTATTATACTCTTCAGAAACCTTGCTGCTGTTTTATCACTCTTTACATTTGGTTGGATAATCATGTTTTTTAGAAAAGATAGCAAAACCCTACACGACCTACTCTCCGCCACCATTGTGGTCACTGCCGATGAACCCAAAAGATAAACTATTCTCCCCTTTTTTGGGGGCTTACTACTTTTTTTACTTTGCCCTTGTAGGTGTCTATATTATTTTTATGCCAAAATCATTACACGAACTTGGCTATAGCTCTTCTGAAGTAGGTATCATCTATGCAGCCGCGCCTTTTATGCGTTTTTTACTTCCTTTTGTCTTTCGTCACTATCTTCCTTTGAGCCCTTTTATCTACAAAATCTCTTTGCTTTTTACTCTTATGAGTACGCTTGTTTTCCTGCAAACAGTAGATACCTTTTGGCTATATCTTATTTCAAATCTTCTTTTTGGTGCTTCTATGGGCATCTCTCTCCCCTATATTGAGACGATTGCTCTCTCTAGACTCTCTAAAAAACATTATGGAAAAGTACGTCTTTGGGGCTCTCTTGGATTTATGGGAATTGCACTATGGCTTGGTAAAGTGCTTAGCTCTCCCCATGAAACCCTCTACTATCTTGCCTCAACCGCTTTATTTACACTTATTTTTGGTCTTTTTTTAATACAATATGACAACATTTCTCACACCTCTACACAAGAGGATTCCTCTTTTTCTTTGCTCAAATATTGGGCTTTTTGGAGTTCTGTTTTTCTTATGCAGGTAGGTTTTGGTGGCTTTTACAACTTTTTTACTATCTACGAAACCTCACACGGTATCTCCCTGGAGACTACTTCATGGATGTGGAGCTTTGGCGTATTTTGTGAAATTATTATGCTCTATTTTCAAGGAGCTCTACTGCAACGAAACCTGTTACACATTTTGCAGTTTGCCACACTTGTCACCGCTTTTAGATGGCTCCTTCTCTACCTCTATCCTGCTTCGATTCCTATAGTTTTTGCGGCACAATCTTTGCATGCTATCTCTTTTGCACTCTATCATACCGCAGCAATTACCTATGTTTTTTCTCTCTATACCCAAAAAAAACTTGCCCAACAGTTTTTTTTGGGTATTGCTTTTGGTTTGGGTGGTTTTGTAGGAGCTCTACTCTCTGGAAAAATATATGGAGAGTATCTTTTTCTCATAGAAGCAGCCATTACCCTTATGGCATTTTTTGTACTTATCATTCATCAAAAACACAAACAAGGCATCACAAATGTATAATATTCCCGCTGTTATCTTCGCTGGTGGCAAAAGCTCACGTATGGGCAAAGACAAAGCACTTTTACCTTTTAGCACACATACCTCTCTTAGTGCATACCAATATCACAAACTTTCAAAACTCTTTACCTCTGTCTATCTCTCCGCCAAAGAGCATAAGTTTGATTTTCCCTGTAACGTAATAAAAGATAGATATAAAGAGTATTCACCTTTGGTAGGACTACTGAGCCTGTTTGAAACATTAGATAATGAGGCACTATTTATTCTCTCTGTAGATGCACCCTTAGTAGATAAATACATTATAGAAAAGCTTATAGCTACCTATGCCAATGCCCCCAAACATGACGCTATCATTGCACAAAGCCCTAAAGGGATACAGCCTCTTTGTGGCGTCTATAGCAGAAGTATTCTTCCTCTCGTCCGAGACTATCTTCTATACAACAAGCATAAACTTACAGACCTACTTAAGGAGAGCCATACAAAATATATCATATTTGAAGACGAGTTGGCTTTTTCCAATCTCAACACTCCTCAAGAGTATCAAAAGTATTGCTAAATAGTCGCTATAATGTCTCCGCAAAAACAAATCACTTAATGCAACACTCATTGTGCAAGAGATTTATGAGTCCTAGCCATAGCTAAGACGCAGTAAATATCTTGTGCAAGATTGCGTTTGCAAAGCCCACCTTTTGGGCATCTCTAACTTTCCCCTATGCGTTGTTACTCTTTTTCACCTTAGCTACGGCTAGGGTTTCCTTGTGCTTGCACTCTCTTTGAGAAAAGAGTGGCTAGCCTAGAGAAAAGCTAGAGATGTTGTGGGTATCACCTATTTTTAGAGGTCCCCTAAACTACTTTTACGCTATCGTAGCAATCGCCTTCTCGATTCTCTTTATTGTCTCTTCTGTACCCAATATAACCATCACTTCATCCATACCTGCACCTGTCATACTTCCCATAAGACTAACACGCAAAGGCATACCTATCTTACCAAAACCTATCTCTTTTTCCTGAACTATTTTTTCTATGACAGCATGATAAGCTTCTTTTGTAGTGGGTTGAGCGAGGGCTAACATATCTGCAAAGGTAGAGAGTATCTCTTTGGCTTCACCCTTAAAAGCTTTTTTGACTGATTTTTCATCGTAACTTTGTGGTGCATTTAAAATAAGTTTGATTTGCTCTGCCAACTCTACAAGGGTTTTTCCTCTCTCTTTGGTTGCAGCAAGGATGCTAGAAGCTTTTTCGTTACCCTCTAAATCTACACCAAACTCTTTGAGCAGCCCTATAAGCTTCTCATCTGATGCCTCTTTGATGTAGTGGGCATTAAGCCAAAGGAGTTTGTCTAGGTTATAGTTAGATGCACTCTTGTTAATGTCATGAGGATCAAAGAGCTCTATCATCTCCTCTACGCTAAATATCTCTTGGTCGCCATGGCTCCACCCCAAACGTACAAGAAAATTTAGCAGTGCTTCTGGCAAATACCCCATCTTTTTATACTCCATTACATCGGTTGCACCATCACGCTTACTAAGTTTTTTGCCCTGCTCGTTGTTAATCATCGCTACATGGTAGAATTTTGGCAGTTTAAACCCTAGAGCATTATAGACCACTATCTGTTTGGGTGTGTTGTATAAATGGTCATCTCCACGAATCACATCGGTAAGCCCCATGAGTGCATCATCTATAGCTACCACAAAGTTATACGTAGGGCTTCCGTCTGCACGTGCGATGATAAAGTCGTCCACCTCACTGGCATCTACAGAAAACTCGCCTTTGACACCATCTACAAAAGAGATACGCCCCTCTTGTGGTGCCTTAATACGGATAACTGGGTCAATCCCCTCTGGAGGTGTACCTGTAAAGTCACGGTAACGCCCATCATAACGTGTACGCTCTTTTTTGGCCATCTGCTCCTCACGGAGTGTAGCAAGCTCTTCTTTGGTCATGTAGCACTTATATGCTTTTCCCTCTTCAAGCAACTGGTTAATGTATTTTTTATACACATCAAAACGTTTAGACTGATAGATTACCTCACCATCGTGGCTCATCCCTACCCACTCAAAGGCTTTCAAGATGGCATCTTTGGCCTCTTCGGAGTTACGAGCCATATCTGTATCTTCAATACGTAAAAGGAATTCACCTTTGTTATGCTGTGCTGTAAGCCAAGAAAAAAGAGCAGTTCTTAGACCACCAATGTGTAAATATCCTGTAGGAGAGGGTGCAAAACGTGTCACTGTCATAATGATAACCTTGAAATAAATTATGTGATTGTAGCGAAAATGTGGTTAAGAGGGATTTGTTAAGAACATATACATAAGTAGTTCCATGAAAGAATGGCGACAAAGGAGCATCCAGCCCGAAGGGTGGCTCTGCCATTTGCGACTGCCAGAGCTATTCTTTCATGGAACGAGAGAAGACTAGTTCTTCTTTTTAGACTTTGTTTTTTTCGTTTTCTTTGCTTTGGTCTTTTTTGTTTTTGTTTTTTTCACTTTTGTTTTAAGCTCTTTTTTCTTCTCATCCATCGACTTTATTTTACGTTTTTTTGTTCTTTTTTGGGCTTTCTCTTTAGACAATTTTTTTACTTTAGATTTCGCTTTTTTGCTTGCTTTCTCTTCTACATCTTTTTTAGAAGTTTTACGTTTTTTTGCTTTTGTCTTTGTTTTTTTTACTACTTTTTTTACACCTTCGCTTGACTTTACACCACGTTTGATGTTGTCTGCCGTTTGCTCACCAATGCCTTCAACTCTCTGCACATCTTCAAAAGATTTAAATTTACCTTTTCTTCTCTCTTTAATGATAGCTGCGGCTTTTACCTCACCAATACCATTAATCTCCATGAGCTCCGCTTTGGTTGCACTGTTGAGCTGACTCAAACTCATAGCAAACAGTGATGACATTCCAAATACCAACACACCTGCAATTATTTTTTTGAACATTTTTCTTCCTTGTAAATGAAATTAAAACAAGATTATAGCTAATCTTCTCTTGTAAACTCAGGCACAATTTTCTGTAGTGCCTCCACCTTATCTTCGGCATCCAATAGTACTTCAATATCGTGGGTTAATTGTGTAATATCATACACCGTAGGTTTGGCAATAAAGATAGAACTATATTTTGTTTTTTGTTCACTCTCATCAATCAAAAGCTCCTCATAAAGCTTCTCTCCCGGACGCAACCCGACAAACGCTATGGAGACCTCACCCTCTTTGGCATAGAGGCGTATCATCTGTTTTGCCAAATCTACTATCTTGACAGGCTCTCCCATATCCAAAATAAACAACTCGCCCCCTTTTGCCATCGTAGCTGCCTGTAATACAAGCTGACACGCTTCAGGGATAAGCATAAAATAGCGTGTAATCTCAGGATGTGTAACCGTCACTGGTCCACCCACTTCAATTTGTGCCTTAAATTTAGGAATAACCGAACCACTAGAGCCCAACACATTACCAAACCGTACAGAGACTATCTCTGTCTGCTTTGTCTCTACATTTTCTAAAGAAACTACATTTTGTGCATAGAGCTCTGTTACACGTTTGGTAGCCCCCATAATATTGGTAGGGCGTACTGCTTTGTCTGTAGAGATTACAACCAATTTTTGAACACCATACTTGATGCTTACATCAATAACATTTTTTGTACCCAATACATTGTTTTTGACCGCAGCGGCAGGATTGGCTTCACAAAGAGGCACATGTTTATAGGCTGCCGCATGAATGACAATCTCTGGTGTAAGGGCTGCAAAAAGCTTCTCTAGCTCCTCTTTCTCTGTGACATTTAAGAGTTTTAGCGT
Source organism: Sulfurovum sp. (assembly GCA_027038155.1). GTDB lineage: Bacteria > Campylobacterota > Campylobacteria > Campylobacterales > Sulfurovaceae > Sulfurovum. The sequence goes on along the minus strand of JALVXW010000042.1, from coordinate 270 downwards.
TGCCTCTGGAATCCGTTGTCCCATTTGGTAGAGATTGAACTCGCTATTATCTACCAAAGTCAAGTGTGAAGCACCAAACATTTTACACTGCTGTGCAATCTCTGAGCCAATACTCCCTCCCGCACCTGTGACCACAATTGATTTGCCACAAATAAAGCTCTCTATCGCATCCAAATCCAAATCTTTAGGGTGGCGTGCCAACAAATCTTCAATAGAGATATCTTCTAGTTTTTCATGATTGTCGCCCAAAAGCTTCACACGCTTAATATC
>JALVXW010000041.1 GCA_027038155.1 Sulfurovum sp. | reverse complement strand
CTACAGGGGTAAATATGACAGCACCAAAAACCAAACGTATGAGCATTGACGAAGCCGTAGCACTCATAGAAAATGCTGACCTTAAAACGTTGGGTAAGATGGCATTGGCAAAAAAACGTGAGCTACATCCAAAGAGAGTGACTACTTTTGTGGTGGACAGAAATATTAACTATACCAATATCTGTTGGGTTGACTGTAAATTCTGTGCCTTCTATACGCATGAGAAAAAAGAGGATGCCTATATACTCTCTTTTGAAGAGATAGACCAGAAGATAGACGAACTTGTAGCCATTGGTGGTACACAGATACTCTTTCAAGGTGGGGTGCACCCCAAGCTTCAGATAGAGTGGTATGAGGATTTGGTGGAGCATATTCACACCAAATATCCACAAGTAACCATTCACGGCTTTTCGGCGATTGAGATAGACTACATCGCACAGCGTTCCAAATTGAGTATCAAAGAGGTACTTGCACGGCTCAAAGCCAAAGGGCTTAGCTCTATCCCTGGAGCAGGTGCAGAGATACTCTCAGACAGAGTGCGTGACATCATAGCCCCCAAAAAGTTAGACAAAGATACCTGGCTGGAGGTACACAGACAAGCACATAAGCTCGGTATAAAATCAACAGCTACAATGATGTATGGTACAGTAGAGACCACGCGTGAGATTGTAGAACACTGGGATTATGTACGTCAACTTCAAGATGAGACAGGTGGGTTTAGAGCCTTTATTATGTGGAGCTACCAAAGCGACCATACCCAGCTCAAACGTGAGTTGCCAACTATTACCAAAACCACTCCCAACCAGTATTTGCGTTATTTGGCAGTGGCACGTCTCTTTTTAGACAATGTCCCCAACATTCAAAGTTCATGGGTAACACAAGGAAGCTACATTGGTCAAATGGCACTGCTCTTTGGTGCCAATGACCTAGGAAGTACCATGATGGAAGAGAATGTAGTCTCCGCAGCAGGAGCAGCAAACTCCATGAACCAAGAGGAGATGATAACGCTTATTCGTGATGTAGGAGAGAACCCTGCCAAGCGTAATACGGCGTATGAGATATTGGAGCGATTTTAATTTTAAATCCTATATTACAATGTGGGTTGTGTAGGGTGTGGTTGCCACCGCACCTTTTGTCAGCCCTTACGGCAAGAGTTTCATTTTATTCAGATTTTATTATGCGGTGCGATAGCAATCGCACCCTACGGGAAAACTATGAAAAAATTATTATTACTATTTACACTACAAGGACTACTCATGGCGGCAAGCCTCAACGAAATTACCATTAAAGATACCAAAATACCTGTTGTGTTTGAAGAGAGTAGGCACCTGCCTATTGTCTCTTTGCAACTGGTTTTTAAAAACGCAGGGCATCTTTCCAACACCATAGATGGACTGGCAGATATGTCTGCAAAACTACTCAACGAGGGTACCGCCAAAGCAGGAAGTGTTGGCTTTGCTACCAAGCTTGATGCCCATGCGGTAGATATTGCAGCACATGTGGGGCGTGAGAGTTTTGTCATAGAGCTCTCCGCACTCAAATCTGAGTTTCCTTATGCCATAGAGAGACTTATAGAGCTACTTAAAGACCCCAACTATACACCAGAGGCACTTGCACAGATAAAGTATCAAAAACTAGGCTGGCTCAAACAAAAAGAGGCAGATTTTGACTATATTGCTGCTTCAAAACTAAGAGCCATACTCTTTAAAGGAAGTGCTTTGGCAAAACCCTATGATGGTACCGTAAAGAGTATTGAAGCACTCAAGCTAGAAGACATTAAACACTTTATCACCACACACTTAGGGTACAACAATGCCATTGGTGTTGTAGGGGGCGATATTGATATAGAGGAGGCAAAGAAGTATCTTGCCCAAATACTTGCACTTTTTCCAAAAGTAGCCACCAAAGAGGTAGAAAAAGTAACCGCTTCAGATAAAAAAGAGACTGCTCTTATCGATGAAGATACCAAACAGGCCTATATCTTTTTTGGGTCACCGTTTCACTTTGCCTACAACGACAAAGAGCAGTACAAAGCAAAAATTGCAGAGTATCTACTCGGTGGTGCAGGATTTGGCAGCCGTATGATGGAAGAGATACGTGTCAAACGTGGGCTTACCTATGGGGTCTATGCGAGTCTGCGTCGTACCAAGTCAGTCTCGTACATGAGTGGCTACCTGCAAACAAAGCTAAGCACCCAAGATGAAGCCAAAAATCTCATACAGTCAGTTGTAGATGACTTTGTCAAAAATGGCATCACTCAAAAAGAGCTAGAAGACACCAAGAAGTTTTTGCTAGGAAGCGAGCCACTACGTACAGAGACACTCTCTCAAAGACTCGGACGTGCCTACAACGACTACTACTATGACCGCCCATTAGACTTTGCAAAACAGCAGCTCAAGAAGATAGAGTCTGTAACTTTAGATGAGATGAATCGCTTTATTAAGGCACACAAGGAGCTTTCGGATATTAGTTTTGCTATTGTGACGAAGAGAAAATAAACCCAAGCCCAAATCACGAAATAGAAATTCATGACTTTGCATCATCATCGCATTCGTGGACTTTGCATAAAATCATCGCCGAACCTATGGGTGCGACTCAAATTTTATACAAATCCCACAAATACGAGCATAAAGCAAATTCAAAGAATTCTATTTCGAGATTTGGGCCAAGTTTCGAGTTGACATTTCATTATATATTCTATATAATACGTTTATGTGCAAAACACTCTTCCTAATCTTCTTGTAGATGACTACTATAAGAAATTTGGATGAAAAGCACGTAAGGTTTTACCTTACGTGCTTTTTTTTTGCCTTTTTTTAGGTGGGTGGCAGGAGTGGGAATCCAAAATTAGGAGGATTTTTTGCACATTACAAAAGTACTAGTTATACTTATATTGTTATTTTGCTTGACAGAAAAACTTTACTAAGTAAAACACAGGGATTCGTCACCCCTGTGGCTAGTACTCTAAAAATATCTCAATTTGACATATTTTTCAGTATATTCAAAAAGCTTCGTTATAATTGAATAAATCATTGTACGAGGTAGTTTATGGAAGAAGCCAAACAACTGTTCAAAAAACTCAAAATCCATACACTCTTAGACCTCGCACTAATTGTTCCCACCTCTTACAACGACACCACCCTTACACTTAAACCAGAACTGGGTAAAATCAATACACTTGAAGCAAAAGTGGTCGATAGCTCTCTCTATCAGGGAAAGTTGCGTGTAACGTTTACTCTTATCCAGTCAGGTCGTAGGCTCTCGTCCACTTTTTTTAGGGTGACCCCCTACCATCATAAACTCTTTGAGGTAGGCTCTAGCCATGTTATACAGGGTAAACTAGAGGAGTATAAGGGCTATTTGCAGATGTCGCAACCCAAGTCCATTAAACAAGTAGGCAAGATTACCCCCAAGTACAAAACGGTGCTTAAAGAGAGTGAGATAAGTGCGCTTATGCAAGCCTACATCTCAGAACAGAACCTCTACAATGAGGGGCTAGACTCCAAAGAGGTGGCCACACTGATGCATATACATTTTCCCAAAAGCCTAGAGGAGGTCTATGAAGAGGGGCGTTTTAAACCAGCGTTTGTGCAGGTACTTAAATTTGTAGAGGCCTACAACCACCTTAAAAAACTGCGAGGCAAAAGGGTGGACTTTCCTGCACTGCATGCACTAAGAGGAGACATTAGCCCATTTGTAAACAACCTGCCATTTACACTTACTTCGGAGCAACAAAGTGTCATTGCTGCTATTCAAAAAGATTTAGCATGCAAAGAGAAAGCAGCCAAGCGTATGGTGGTAGGTGATGTGGGTTCGGGCAAGACGATGGTGATTTTGGCTTCGGTGATGATGGCACTGCCACACAAGAGCATATTGATGGCTCCTACATCACTACTGGCCCTACAGCTCTATGAAGAGGCGTGCAAGTATCTATCTGGGGGTCAGGTGATTCATGATTCATTGCATACGCAACAAATCACACCATCTGGGGGTCAGGTGATTCATGATTCATTGCATACGCAACAAATCACAAATCACCAGACCCCTAGTGTCAAAATAGCATTGGTGATGCAGGGTAAAGATGAGGGAGATTACTTAGAAGCGGACTTCATTATAGGGACACATGCACTACTCTATAAAGAGGATTTGCCTCAAGCCTCTTTGGTGATGGTAGATGAACAGCACCGTTTTGGGACAAAACAGCGTGCCATGTTGGAGGCGTTGGTTTCATTATCGAG
>JALVXW010000040.1 GCA_027038155.1 Sulfurovum sp. | reverse complement strand
TTTATTGATACCTTTGGCATTTAACATGGCTTCAAATAGTGTATGATCTATTTTCATAATATACTCCTAACTTTCTATAGTTGTCATTTTAACCAATTTTTAGTAATTTGTCAAAATGACAACTATTTCAAAATCACGAAATAGAGATTCCCTTATCCCCAAAATCCTTTAAACCCAAACGATGCAATAGAGATTATCAAACTAGCAAAAGTCATTGCACCGTGGGCATTTACAAATAATCATCGATTAACCTAAGGGTTAATCTCCAATTCTTTGCAAACACCCACAGCACAAGCACTATCACTAATTTTAGCAATCCTATTGCATAATTTGGGATAATCTCTCTTAGTAAGAATAAGGGAGAGAACAATATATGCTACAATACATAAAGAAAACACCAAGGGACAAAATGAAACAGATACACACGCTTAGCATACTGCTATTTGTCATTACTTTGATACTACCAGCTACATGTAGTGCCAAAACCCTTCAAGACAAAACCAACCCCGTCCAATCCCTCACCCTCACCGCACCCCAAACTCACTTTGTGCGTATTAAACTTGCAGGAGAGTATATGGTGGTTGTGGCAGAGACAAAAGTGATGGCTAGCTATGCAGATGGAAAAACCGAAGAGGTAACAGACAAAGCAAGATGGAAAGGTAGGCATGGTAGGGTCTATATCAATGCAGGGAAAATCATCTTTCATGAAGAGAGTAACCTTACACTCGTAGCCACCTATGAAGGTGTAGAGAGTAACCCTCTGAACCTTACAGTACAAAATGCAGAACATACAGGGGCATACCTCTATACCAAGATACACAACACCATCTCTAAAATATTCCCCAAAAGAGGTGCAGGTGTAGAGATATGGCTACTTAAAGAGCCTAAAGAGGATGTATACTTAACCGTAAGACTACACAGCGGTGATCATGTTGTCTTTGCAAACAGTGATACACTTACACAAACCCTACGCTTTGAAGCAGGAGAACATTGGAAGAGCCCACAATCTGTCACCATTGTAGATAAAGATGATAACAACACACAACCCTACACACTCTATACCGATGCCTTTGAGAGTAATGACACTGCCTATGAGGGTGTAAACCCTAAAGATATAGTTATTACCCCTCACCCTACCATAGAGTTTATAGAGCCACCCCTTAGAAAACGTAAAGGTGCCATAAGAGGAGTAACCGTAAAGATACTGCTCTATGCTAAAGCAGGGGGTGTTGAAACATTTAGACTTATAGACCCACCTAAAGGGGTGAGACTAGAGAGGCCACCGCTTCATACCATCAATGAGTTTAACGATATGAGTAGAAGTGCCAGAACCATTGTTTGGGATGTGCCTATGGATATAGAGGAGAAGAGCTACGACATTACTGTAGAAGCTGTAGATACAGAGGGTAAAAAAGGACGCATCACCTTCTCCATAAAAGTACCCAAAACCAAACCCATACAAACCACCCTTAAAAACAACGAACTCACAGTCACTGACAAAAGCTCACCCCTCTTTGGGATGAAGATGAAGGGGCATAGTGGGGAGGATGTTTCTAATGTGAGGCTTAGGTCTGTGGAGTATGGGGATGTTTGGAAGGCAAGAGGTAAAGGTAAACATACGGTATTTGTTATCTATAATAAACCACCTAAGTTAAATATTGACTTACCAGATGATTTAAAAAATGGCTTGTCTAAGTTTAGGGGTGCAGAATCGGTATTTTTTAGTTCAGATGTTTGGAAGACTCTTTCTCCAGAATGTGTTGCAACTGAACAGTGGGATGGGAAGAGTAAATTTGGCGAATGGTTTGAATCACATTGTAAAATGCAAAGAAATAGTGATATGTATGACAATGGTGGCAATATAATCTATATGCTCCATATGGGCAAGTGAGGCTAAAATGAAAAAGATTATTCAATTTATAATGCTTATTCTACTAAGTTCAGTTATTTCATACGCATCTTGTTATGATAAATATAAATGTCAGCCTAAAAGTGAAATTGATACAGAAACAGAACAAAGAATCTATTCACTAAAAAACTGCACCCTCCCAAACACACCCACTTTCACCATCACCGTACTAGACGTGTTTAATTTTGATGAAGAGGGTCAACCTAGCACGTTAAAAAAGTACTTTGGTACAGGTGAGACTGTGTGTGATGTGTTGGGGTGGATTCCTCTATTGCATATTTGGTGGGAGTAAACTCTCCACTTCCGAAAACTATGAGTGCTTTCGCAATCTCAGGAGCGATGGGAGCGAGTCATTTATCTAGTATATTCCATCCTTTCAAGCCTTATTTAGCACTTTTTGAGTAAAATATACTTCTTATTTTACGCCCCAAAGGACGCTATATATGTCACAATCGATAGAAAACTTAGATGAAGTCTTAAAAAATCATAAACTCAGTAAAGAGGAGTATCAAGATATTTTGCGTATCTTAGATGGTCGTCATCCAAATCTTGTAGAGATAGGAATATTTTCTGCGATGTGGTCTGAACACTGCTCTTACAAGTCAAGTACCAAATACCTTAGAGGTTTTCCTACAACGGCACCATGGGTCATACAAGGGCCTGGTGAAAATGCAGGGGTTATTGACATTGGTGACGGTATGGCTGCTGTCTTTAAGATGGAGTCGCATAACCACCCTTCATTCATTGAGCCTTTTCAAGGAGCTGCTACAGGTGTAGGTGGGATACTTCGTGATATCTTTACTATGGGTGCAAGACCTGTGGCAAACCTTAATGCGCTGCGTTTTGGTACTGTTAATGGTGACTCTGAGAGTGCAAAATACCAAAGACACCTTGTGCGTGGTGTGGTAGATGGTATTGGAAGTTATGGTAACTGTATGGGGGTACCGACTATCGGTGGAGAGGTAAGTTTTGATGAGTCTTACAATGGAAACATCTTGGTTAACGCCTTCTCACTAGGGCTTGTCAAAGCGGATGAAATCTTTTTGGGTGTAGCCTCTGGTGTAGGAAACCCAGTTATGTATGTAGGTTCCAAAACTGGTCGTGATGGTTTGGGTGGTGCAGTGATGTCATCAGACAGCTTTACAGAAGAGTCTAAATCGCTTCGCCCTACAGTACAAGTGGGTGATCCTTTTACTGAAAAACTGCTTCTTGAAGCGTGTTTGGAGCTCTTTAAGACAGACCATGTTGTGGGTATTCAAGATATGGGTGCAGCGGGGCTAACTTCATCTGCTTTTGAGATGGCTGGCAAAACAGGTGCAGGGCTTATTATGCACCTAGACAAAGTGCCTGCACGCGAAGAGGGGATGACACCGTATGACTTTATGCTCTCTGAGTCTCAAGAGCGTATGCTTATTTGTGCAAAACAAGGAAGCGAGCAAGCTATCATCGATATCTTTGAAAAATGGGGACTTGATGTTGCAGTGATTGGTGAAGTAACTGACACTGCCAGAATGGAGCTTATGTGGCATGGAGAGAAGTGTGCCGATATGCCAATAGCCCCTGTAAGTGAGGAGGCACCAGTACTAGATAGACCTGTGGCTCGTCCAGCATACTTAGATGAAGTAAATGCCAAAAATGTAGATAGCTACAAGGCGGTCAATGACCAAGAGGCGTATGAGACACTGCTTTCTCATATAGAAATCTCAGATAAAGCATGGGTCTATAACCAGTATGACTCCATGGTACAAACCAATACAACAAAACATCCTGGAAGTTTAGATGCTTCGTCTATTCGTGTGAAAGAGAATGGCAAAGCATTGGCTATGAGTTCTGATTGTAACCCACGTTATTGTTATATTGACCCCAAAAAGGGTGCTGCGCTAGCTGTAGTAGAGTCTGGACGCAATGTTGCTATGAGTGGTGCTAGACCGCTTTCTATTACTGATTGTCTTAACTATGGTAATCCGGAAAACCCAGAGGTAATGTGGCAGTTTGCACAAGGGTGTGAAGGTATCAAAGAGGCGTGCTTAGAACTCAATACACCTGTGGTATCTGGAAATGTATCACTTTACAATGAGACCAATGGTGTTTCAGTATTCCCTACACCTGCCATCGCAATGGTAGGACTAAACGATGATGAAAACAAGGTGCTCCCCTCAGCATTTCAAGAAGAGGGGAGTCATATACTTCTTGTAGGTGATACCAAAGGAGAGTTTGGTGGTTCACTTTATATCAAAGCACTTTATGGCGAAACAGCTGGAACATTACCAAGTTTTGACTATAAGCAAGAGCTTGCACTGTGGGAACTGGTAATAGAAGCAAACAAACAAGGGCTTTT
>JALVXW010000039.1 GCA_027038155.1 Sulfurovum sp. | reverse complement strand
TTGATAAATTTGGCATCTTGGAGTGGATGTAGTTTAAAATTTTTAATATCTGTCTGCATCATTTACCTTCATAAAGAGAGAAGTATTGGTATCCCAAACAAATGGTTTGGTAGGTGAAGCCATATAGGCTAGAAGTTTTTGGCGATTCTTTTTTGCATCTTTGATTGTGACACTTTTATATTTTGTAATTTTTGTCTTTTCATATTTGGTAAACTTTTTTACTACTGTACCACCTGTAGATTTTTTATTTAACACCTTCATGGGGTCAATCCACCTACCATGCTTCATAAGCCCAAAGTGCAAATGAGGACCAGTACTTCGTCCTGTACTTCCGACATAGCCTATAATCTGCCCTTTTTTCACCCACTGCCCACGCTTGACACGTCGCCTACTTTGGTGTGCATAGAGTGAGACATAGCCACCGTTATGTCTAATTTTGACCACATTTCCATACCCACGCATACGCCCTGAAAAAATCACTTTTCCATCATTGACTGCCAAAAGAGGGGTACCTCGCTTTGCACCAAAGTCTGTACCATGATGCGGTCTATAGCGATGCAATATAGGGTGCCAACGCCTACGAGAAAAAGAGGAGGTAATTCTGGCATGACGCAGAGGCATACCAAAACGAGATTTGTGAGTACCTGCTTTTACCTTACGTGTATAGACAACCTTTTTTTTACCATTTACAGTATAGGCTTGTCGATGTTTATCACTGGTATAGCCATACCCCTCTTCATCGGCATAGATAAACTTTTTATCTCCTTGTGACTCCAGCATGGCTATTTTGACATGTGGTGCATAGTAGGGCTTTCCCAATCTTGTTTTTTGCATATAGATAAAGCTTAATCTATCTCCTTTTTTAAGCTTTTTGGTATCGACTGTGCCTTTTAGTAGTTGCCCTATCTTATCTGCCAATGCAGGAAGATGCAGGGTTCTTTTGACATCACTGTGAGGATTGGAGGTAATGGTCACTGTGGCACTGTAGGTTTTTTCTCGATAGACAATAGGGATAATATCAAACACATAACGTCCACTCTTTCGCTCTTTGGCAAGCCTGATTTGCATCTCTTCCCCAATAGGAATAAGTGCTTGCTCTAGGTTATTTTGTCTGTCACGCAGTTCATAAAAAGTCTCTCCTTGACGAATCTCAGAGAGAAATTTAAGGTCCTCTTTTGAGATAGACTCCAAAATACCAGACCCAATATTTAACGACTGTAGATAGTCTGAAAAGGTCTCTCCTTTTTTCCACTTCTCTACACTGATTTTAGCACTAAACAAGAGACTAGATACCAAAATCCACACGACGATACTTCTCAAAATACTCACCCTTTAAATTTGGCATAATTATAACCGAAATAAGTTAATCTCAAAGTTTAAGACTATATAATCATTGGAGTTTATACTATACAAAGGATTCTTATGCACAAAATAGCCTTTATTGCACTCTTTTCTCTCCCTCTTTTTGCAGGATTTTTCCCAAAAAGTATCCATACATCTATTCAATCTATCCAGCAACAAACTGCCACACTCAATACCCCTTTTCCTCTTAATGGAATGAGCGGTATTGTCATACATGACTACAACAGTGCCAGTCGTGCCATTACCTCTCGCATTGTCCAGACAGATACAAAAGGAGGTGTCTCTTTGCTTCCTACCGATATACTCCATCACGATAAACTCCCTACTATTAAAACGGCGGTACAAAAGGGTGACAAGGTAATAGGAGGGTATCTTTATGATACTGTTTTGGTACTTGCCCCCAATGAAAAAACCTACACCAACGTCATCCACACCTACCACAAAAAGTGGATACACCCCGATCTCTATGCTCTCTTTCTCTCTACCCATGGAGAGAGACAACCTACCAAAGAAAACCTCTTGCAGTTTGCAAAAGCCTATCAAGTAGGACTTATCTATATTGTACGCAAAAATGAGGCTGTACTTCTGGACCCTATCTCTGGCAAAATCGTAGGTAAAAAAAGTGCAACAACCTCTTCTCAGGCAGCACAATTTCCCTTCTATATGCACTTTGACAAACTAGACTCTGGATGGTTTGGCAACGATGCCAAAGGAGACTACTACTCTAGCATGGGAGCCCTCTAATGCTAGAAAAAAAGCATATTGCACATTTTGAATCCTTAGTAGGCAAAGAGAATGTCTATAGTGACAAAGCTCACCTCATCGCCTACTCTTATGATGCTACGCGTACACGTTTTGAGCCTGAAGCTGTTGTTTTTCCCAGAGATGAGACTGATGTTTCTGCTATTTTACGCTACTGCAACGAGCATAACATTGTCATTACCCCACGAGGAGCTGGTTCTGGTTTTACCGGTGGAGCACTCCCTACCAATGGGGGCATCACCCTTGGTATGGAAAAACATATGAATAAAATCTTAGAGATAGATATGGAAAATATGGTTGCGGTGGTGCAACCTGGAGTTATCAACATGGAGTTACAAAAAGCTGTTGAAGAGGTAGGGCTCATGTATCCACCAGATCCTGCCAGTGAAGCCTACTCTACACTGGGTGGAAATGTCAGTGAAAATGCTGGAGGTATGCGTGCAGCCAAATATGGCATCACCAAAGATTATGTGATGGCTCTTCGTGCTGTACGTGCCAATGGTGACATCATAAGAGCAGGTAAACGTACTATCAAGGATGTTGCAGGCTATAACACCGCAGGCATTTTAATTGCCTCGGAAGGAACATTGGCTGTACTGACTGAAATCACACTCAAACTCATCCCTAAACCCAAATTTACCAAAGGCTATATGGGCATCTTCCCCTCTGTGGATGATGCAATGAATGCCGTTTTTAAATCACTTGCCTCAGGAGCAAACCCTGTAGCTATGGAGTTTATGGATGCACTTGTGGTGCAGGCACTCAAAGAGAAACTTGGCATTGAACTTCCTGCTGATGCAGGAGCACTACTCATTGGTGATGTAGATGGGAATGTACCTCAAGAGGTAGCCTTTGAGCTAGAGACACTTGAAGCCTCTTTTAAAGAGAACAATGCACAAGAGTTTATTGTAGCCCATGATGATGCACATAGAAATGAGCTATGGTATGCCAGACGTAATGCCTCTCCCTCCATTACTATCTTTGGCTCCAAAAAACTCAACGAGGACATCTCTGTACCACGCTCCATGCTTCCAGATGCACTCAAAAACATCTATGCCATCGGAGAAAAGTATGGCTTTAGGGTTCCTTGTTTTGGACATGCAGGAGATGGGAATATCCATGTCAATGTCATGGTAGATGGCTCCAGTGAAGAGGAGCTTCACAAAGGGCATGAAGCCATAGAAGAGATATTTCAAATGGTGGTAGAGATGGGAGGTACACTCTCTGGTGAACACGGTATTGGTACCTCCAAAGCACCCTTTATGAACATCGCCTTTAACGAGATGGAGATAGCACTTTTTAAAGATATTAAAAAAGCATTTGACCCCAACAATATACTCAATCCAGGGAAAATGGGCTTGCCCAACTAAGGTGGGATAGCACTCCCACCCTATAAAGATGCATTGATGAAAAAAAATATCCAATTTAAAAAAATTTTTAGGAACTACTATCTCTTTATACGAGATTTTTTTAAAGATCTGCTTGATGACAGGTTGGGGCACTACGCTTCATCGTTAAGCTGGAGTACCCTCTTCTCTTTGATTCCCCTACTGGTAATTATCCTTGCTATTTTTACCTCGATGCCTCTTTTTTCAGAGCTACATCAAAATATAGAAAAACTTATCTTTAACAACCTGATGCCTACAGACTCTAAAGTGGTTATGGCGTATATCAATAACTTTATCAAGAGCACAGGCAAACTTGGGTTACTGGGTGCAGCCTATGTACTCTTCGCTGTCTTTATGTTTTTTAAAAACTACGACTATATTGTCAATGACATCTTTGACACCCCCAACCGCACCCTTATAGAGGCACTAAAAACCTATCTGCTTCTGCTGCTTATTGTTCCCATACTTTTAGGCAGCTCCTTTTATGTCAGTAGCTTTATTCAAGGATACCTTGATAAAAACAGTATCACCTCCATGATACACCTCTACACCTTTTTGCCCTACCTTATCGTCTGGATGATGTTCTATGTTGCTTACCAACTCTCTGCCAATGCTCACATAGATTTTCATGCCGCACTGATTAGTTCGTTTATCGCTTCACTTATCTGGTATCTTGGCAAGAGTGCATTTATCTTTTATGTCATACACAACAAAACCTATGCCAGTATTTATGGCAGCATCTCTACGTTACTCTTTTTCTTTTT
>JALVXW010000038.1 GCA_027038155.1 Sulfurovum sp. | reverse complement strand
TCAACATTTGTAATTCCAGTTTCACTGTCCCATTTATAACCTGTAATATTCTTACGTGCATCGGCAAAGGTATTGATGGCTAAATTTTGTAAACTATACAACTCTGACCAATTTACCCCTGTTGTTGTACTGTTATCAAAAGAGACACTTAAAATATTGACATCAATCAGTACCTGAGATTTTAACTGATTTGTTAATATTTTGATATATTTTGCAACCCTGTTAATCTGTTTTTGTGTACCTGTAACGGTAACCATACCTGCTTCTGGGTTTATAATAGGCTCAAAAGGGTCATGATCCCACGCCTTACCATTGGGACCTGTCCATGACTTTCCTTTTTTTACAAAACCTGTATCACCATCTGCTGCACCCACAAGAATACTCTGTATCTCTTTTTTGACACTCTTCCAAAATGTAAATTTATTATCACTGTTAATACTGATACCTGTTTTGGAGCTAGAGAGACTTCCTCCACTTGTGGCAGCATTTTGAGAGTTTGCAATGGTAATACTTGCCGTACTTTTTGCATTTCTTCCACCCGTAATATAGTGTATCCTAAATGTACGTGTAATGAGATAAGATATCGTCAGCTTATTACCCTCTAAGGTATAATTTAAATCATTGTCCTTAAGTATGGTATTTAAAAAACCATGCAGTGTACTATTTTTCAATTTTACATAGTAGAGCTTTTTTTTCATTCTCTCTTTAGCTGCTGCATCTTCAATCATCACCGTTAATTGACAGGTATCAGCTAGATTATCAACAACATCACCTATAGACAATTGACTGTCAATCGTTACTGAAAAAAGTTTTGTAGCACACTCATTTGCGATCAAGTGACTGTTCGCACCTATTACTATACTGGCAATAAACAGTAACTTTCCCCATATTTTTTGTAGATTTTTCATTTTACTTCTTCTCCTCAATCTTTATAAAGTTACTCTTCTTTTTATTCAAAAACAATTTTTTTATACTATTTTTATTTCTCAACACAACCCCTTTTGTACCAATATATTTCAATACATACCCCTTAATATAATCACCTTTCTCCATCCATTTTCCATCAATAAATGCTTTTCCATTCATAATTGCATGCAAGGTAAGCTTTACTTCAATCTTTTTGATTTCAGGTGTAAAAAAATCAGAAACATTGTCATCTTTTTGCACCCTGACAAAAGGTTCAACTGTACTATCCAATGTACTTAATTTAACACCTTTTCTCTTTTGATGAATACGCTGAACCATCTCTTTGATGGACTCCACAGATAATTCTGCGTTGACTAACAGTGTCGACATTATGGCTAACGATATAATCTTTTTCATTAATGGTTTACTCCCCAAACAGAAATATGTATATCTGCTTTAATGTTTGATGTATTTTCATCCAGTTTTAACTTTGTTGCAAAAATATCTGTCACAAGTGTACTCTGCTCAAGCTCATTCATAAACTTTACAATACTCTTATAACTCCCTTTTGCACCTAAAGCAATCTCAAGGACATGCCCAAAATCTTTACTGTTTTTCACATATTTGTTCTCTATATACTCCAATTGTACATCATGTATCTCTGCTTTATGGGTAATAGAATCTAAAAAAGTAGACCATGATTTTTGATTAAAGAGCATATCGGAGAGTTTACTTAAATTAGCAACAATAAACGCTGTTTTATCTTGCAAGCCAACAATCTCTTTTTTCTTCATTACAATATCGTTATCATACTTTGTAATATAGTAATTTCTATTACCACCAACTGTAATTGAGTTAAGGTATGTAGTATTGTCTGCTATACTCTTTTTTACTCTTTTTTTGGTTTGTTCATTTTTATTATAGATATTTTCTGTATACGGTAACAAAAATGCATACCCCATATATCCAATAATCCCTGCTACACCCAATATGATAAGCCATTTTTCACTCTCTTTTTTGGGGGCAAAATATTCATCTAACTCTTCTAGTTTGTCTTCTACTATTTTAATCATCTTACAACCTTTAAAAGACCCTTGTAGTAACTTTTAGATGGATCTTTCTCTATACGTTCAATATCTATCTCTTTAATATCATCAAAGTGTGTTTGTGAAATATATTTGATAAACTCTGTCAACTTTTTATCATCAGGACTTACCATAGAGATATACAATGTGTCTTCTTCTGTATATAATTCATTGATATGTACATCAAATTTATGTAGCTCTTTTGCCAGCACATGAAAAAGTCCAGATTTCAATCGATAATTTACTTTTTTATCATAAATAGAAGTGAGGGTTTTCGCTTTCGTATCATAAGTGTTTCTCAGTGCTTCAATATTCTCATCTAAAAGTTTTATATCTGCTCTTTTTTTACCTAAAATCTCTTTATATTTTTTAGCCTCTTTGGTTAAAGTTTTATTTTTTTCGTTAAGTGCAAATATCTCAGCATCACTAATATAAGAACCTATCAAATAATAGAGAGGCAATGCCAAGCTTAATGAGACTGCTGTAAATACAGAAATAATAAACTGTCCACTTGGTCTATAGATAAACGCTGGGGCACGAGGATACATAGAGAGATTCACAACATCCAAGTTGTGCTCCATATACTCAAACGAACTTAACAACATCAATGATTGAAACTGATCTGTATACCACTCATTGTTGTTAATATTGTAATTAAAATTAAAATCCGAAGAGTTAAGACCCAAATAGTTTTGACTATAATCATCCAATCCAATGATTGGTCCATTTTCACTTCCAACAAAAACATGATCAATCATATCCAAATCAAAAGCTCTTTTGGTATAAATAATAATATCATTGATGGTTATAAATACTTCACCAAATATTTTCATTAAGTTTTGTTGGTATTCAGGGTGTGTTGTTTTTAGACCTTCTGACTCCAAAACAGTATAAAACTCTTTTTCATCTACTTTTTCGCCCATAAGTTCACAATATTTATTATAGATTTGTTCCAAGGAGTATTCAATGGATTTGGAGTAAAGATATTCACCATCTTTATAAAGCGTGATAGATGCATCATGTTGTGTAAAATAGACAAAACAGTGTGTACTGTTGTCTTGTAGTATCTCTTTGGTATAGAGTGGTTTATAGAGTAGCGGTTCAGGGATAATCAAATCTATATATTTTGTCTCTTTTTTGATAGGAAGAAACAGTGCTTCAAGTCTTTCGGGTTCCGCTACAAAAATATAAAACTCTCGTTCCTCTCCTCCTTCAGCTACTTCATAAGAGGATATTACATAAGAGTTTGCCTGATCCAAACCAAGCTCTTCATACGCCTTAATGTCTATCATATCAGGAATATCTTCATCTGGGATACTACGACTAATCTCAACCTTAGTAGAAATTAAATCTTTATTGCTCACATATGAAGTGATGAAGTTTGAAGTATTATAGGTAAGTTTATTCTCTAGCGGTTTAAACTCATCTTCTGCAAAAATATAATTTTTATTAGAAAATACATCTATGGTAACAACACTCTTGGTGTCTGATTTTGATGATTTTTTTTTCGTAAACATACTCAATATCCTTGTTTGTTGAACAATTATATATGTTATAATATTAAAAACATCTTAGAAAATACTTTTATAGTTAAGTTTTTCATAAGAAAATAAGAACAAATTGTCTATAGTATATACCCCATCTCTTCTAGCCCCTCTCTATTTTTACTCCACCCTTTTTTTACCGCAACATGCAAATCTAAGAATATTTTTTTACCTGAAAAAAGCTCCATTTGTTGCCTTGCAAGTTTACCGACACGCTTGATACCCTCGCCTTTTTTCCCTACTATCATCCCTTTTTGTGTCTCTTTTTCAACTACTATGGTAGCATATACAGTATCTAAACTATCTGTTTCATCTATCTTTTCTATAATCACATCACTCTCATAGGGTATCTCATCACTCAAATTTTCAAAAATAGACTCACGTATAAGCTCTTTATAGATATCACGTATGTTATCTGTTGTCAACATTTCAGGATCAAACAAAAAGGGAGAAGCAGGTAGATGCTTGGAAATCTCATCAAGCAACTGCTGCTTTCCCACTTTTTTGGTAACCGAAAATGGAATAATCGCCTCAAACCTATCTTGATATTTTTGATACTCACCTAGTTTTTTAAGAATATCACCCTGTTTGACATGATCCATTTTAGTTAAAAGTACAATATGTTTGATGCCCTTGCGTTCAGACATCTTTAAAAATTTTTCATACTCTGTAAGTTTATCGGTAATGGGAGCTAGAAAAACAATCAAATCTGCATCCCCAATAGCCTTCATCACCTCATCCATCATAAACTGATT
>JALVXW010000037.1 GCA_027038155.1 Sulfurovum sp. | reverse complement strand
TATAGGGTTTTTTCATCTTTCCTATCGCCTCCTCTACAATCCCCTCTCCATAGATAAGTGCATCCTGCTCCACATAGACCCAATAGTCAACTTCGTTGACCATAGCAATACTCATGCCAAGCAAATGGGCTCTTGAGACCCCACAAAGTTTTCCGTTATGAGAGGTGGAATGCCCTGCATTCTCCAACAAAGAGAACATCACCTCATTTTGCTCATCTAAGCTAGGTTTTACAGGGGCATGAGAGTCTATCACATAGACCTTTTTTGCATGGGTATAACGTTTGATGGCACCATACCACAACTGGTGAAACGCACTGCTTCGAATAGAGCCATCTCCCCTCTTAACACTTCTGTCATCTCTGTCATCTTTGGTTGACCACCAGCCTGTTGTGATGATATAGGTTTGTTTAGTGTGCATACGACTCATCTTAAAAATGTTTTAACTATCGGATATTTATGGGCTAAGAGTAACTTCTCTTCCGCACTAAAGAGCAGCATAAACATCACAGGAAAGAGCACCATAGCCAATGCCATCATAGCCCATAACAGTTGCGTCAATGTCTCTATCTCTATATAATATTTTATGCCCTCAATAGACAGAATGATCAATAAAAAAGAGAGTATAGAGAAAATCATAACACCAAATAGTGTACGCCATGACATCACCAATATTTTACTCACATAGATTAAAATAAAACCTGAAAAGAGTATCTCAAAAATCAATTTCATGCTTATAATACCCCAAAGTTGCAGTGTTGTATAGGTGAGAAAAAGATAGATAGCACTCACATGCAACAGACCAAAACCTACTGCGATGAGTGCAGGTAATTTAACCTTATTGTATGCCATTGTGATATTAAAAAGAGGTACCACAGGAACAGCAACCACAAAAAACAGCAAACCATAAGAGATAAGCTTATGTAAATAGATATACTCTCTCCCCAGCCAAAACGTTACTATCTCTTTGCTAAACCCTATGAGCATACTCAGTGGCAACACTAAGGCGACCACCATTATTTTAGAGGAGACAACAGTAAATTGTTTGAGTTTTGCATACTCCCCATTGGCATAATAAATCATACTCACTGGCACCAAAACAGCTGAAAAAAGTGTCAAAAAAGTTCTAAAAATCGTAGTAAACTGTAAAACAATCGCATATTCACCTGTTGCTTGTGTGCCTATCCATCTGTTTACAAGATAGAGGTCTATATTGTTCAAAAGCAACACACCTACTTGGTTTATGAGTATCCATAGTGACATTTTTGACAACACCCCAACACGTGGCATAGAGAAAAAGTGCCTATTGATTTGCAACTGTGGGGTAAACCTTTTAAAATAGTACAACGTAGGCACAAAAGCACTCAATGCAGCCAATACATTTGCCATCCCCACATATTTCAAAGAGGGGCTATCGTACAAAAAGAGTAGTACAATACTCACAACCCTTACTGCATTTTGAACAATATCTATCATACGCAAAATATCTAAGCGATTGTAGGCAAACATAGAGGTGCCAAATACCGACCTAAGAAGAGAGACAGAAAAAGCAACAAAGGTCAAACCAAAAAGCCATGTGGCATCTATGATAAGCTCTTTTGGTATCGTAAAAAATTGTGTAATGTCAACTAAAATCACACCCATTATCATAGCCTGAACAACAATAAACACACAAAGAATTACCAACGCAGTATTGAATATCTCATTTGCCTCTTTATCCTGTTTTTTCTGTAAAGCAATGAGTAAAAATCTATTGATAGACATATGTATCGCATTCACAATCACACTCACATACTGAGACAAAAACATAGCCAATGGTACAAGCCCATATGCCACTAAACCTAAATGTTTTAACAAATACGGCGTCAGCCAAATCCCTACAACCGCAGTTGAGATAAACGATAAGAGATTAATCGCTACATTTTTAGGAATTTGTTTTGAAAATTTTTGTGTAGTCAACATTTAGACTTATCTACACTACGCATCTTTTAAATGCCCAATATACCACTCAATCGCCTCAGCCATTCCAGCATAGATGTCATGGGTAGGTGCATACCCCAAATACTTCTTAGCTTTAGATATATCTGCATTGGAGTGGCGAATGTCACCCTCCCTAAACGCTCTATAGCTTGCCTCTTTGGCTCTATAGCCCTCTATATGCTCTACAAGTTCTTTATTGATGAGTGCGTAGAGTTCATTAAGTGTATTGCGTCCACCCACTGCCACATTAAACGCCTCACCAAAGGCTTTGCTGTTGTCTGTAAGCCCTGCGAGTATATTCATCTGTATGACATTATCGATATAGGTAAAATCACGGCTTGTCTCACCATCACCGTTGATAAACACCTCTTCGTCCTGCAACAAAGAGGCTATCCATTTGGGTATCACCGCCGCGTATGCTCCATGAGGGTCTTGCCTGCGTCCAAATACATTAAAATAGCGTAACCCTATCGTCTCCATACCATAGGTCTTTGCAAACACACCAGCATAGAGTTCTGTTGTCATTTTTGTCACCGCATAAGGAGAGAGCAGTTTTCCTGTATGCTCTTCCACTTTAGGCAACTGCGTTGAGTCACCATAGACAGAACTAGAACTCGCATAGACAAAACGCCTCACACCTGCATCTTTTGCAGCTGTAAGCATATTGAGAAACCCTGTAATGTTGGCATGGTTAGAGGCTATAGGGTTGGCAATAGAACGTGGCACAGAACCAAGAGCAGCCTGATGCAACACAACATCTACCCCCTTGCAAGCCTCTTGAGACACATCAAACGCGGTAATGTCACCCTCTATAAAAGTAAAATTCTTATGGTACTTCTTCTCAACACAACGAAGCACATCATCGATATTTTTCTGATACCCTGTAGAGAAATTATCTACACCTATCACTTTTTGATTACAGCGAAGCAAAAACTCAGTCAAATTAGAGCCAATAAACCCTGCATTCCCTGTAACAAGCCATGTAAGACTTTTTTTTTGTAATATATGTTTGAGTCTATCGAGCATAGGTGTGAGTATCCTTAAGTAAGTATAAAATATCCAAAATTATATCATAGAAAGGTATAGAGAATCCATTTGAGGTATTGTATTGGTTGTTTTTCTTAGAAGTATAGATAATTTTGTATTTTCTGAAATAATTTTAGTGGCTCCGGCACCAGGATTCGAACCTGGGACCAAATGATTAACAGTCATCTACTCTACCGCTGAGCTATGCCGGAACGTTTAAAAAGAGGTTACAAACAAAATGTGGCTCCGGCACCAGGATTCGAACCTGGGACCAAATGATTAACAGTCATCTACTCTACCGCTGAGCTATGCCGGAACATTAAATTTGTGAATGGGATTATAGGTAAAAAGAGCTTTAAAGTCAATGATTTTTTATACTTTTTTATAAAAAATGACACCATTTGTTGAAACTCGCCCTATTTTTTCTTCTTGGAGTAGTCTTTGAAAACGTTTTTGACTCTCTTTATCAAAAAGTACCTCTATATCTTCATGTGTCAATGGTCGTTTTGCCAAAGTATCCAATATCTCTTCATTGGTGTAAGAAAAAGAAGAGATGTCGGATTTTTTACGTGATGTGATATAGACCGGTAATGATGCATCAAACCAACGGCTTATTGAAAGTAACTCTTCATAGCTTACAGGCTTTACATCAAAAGCTGGAGGTCTGTCTATTGTACCAATGTCTATGCGTGTAGGCTGAAGCTTTAATAGATACTCGTTAAGTTGAGCTATCTCCCCTTTGGAGTCATTAAGTGTTTTTACAATAAGTATCTCAATGATTAATGGGCCATCATACTTGCGTTTAAATGCTAGCATCCCCGCTTTAATATTTTCCACCTCAATACCACGATGAGAACGATCAAGCTTTTTTAGACACTTTTGTGTAGCACAATCCAGCGAGAGTTTGACCTCATCAAACTTAAGCAGTGCTTGTTGTATCTTAACATCACCTATCGTTGAAGCATTAGAGAGTATGAGTACTTTTATGCCACCTTTTATCTTGTTTATCTCATCTATCAATTCTGAAAGATACGGGTACATTGTGGGCTCACCATTTGCAGTAAGCGTAAGTACGTCTATATCTTTATGCTCTGCCAATCCTGCTTTAATGGCATCTACTATCTTCTCAACACTCAACACCTCATCTTGCTCTGGCATTGTCTTGGCAGGGTCAAGTTCACAGTAGAGACAGTCAAAATTACACTGCTTCTTAGCTGGGCTAAGATCAACCCCTAACGACTTTCCAAAACGGCGAGAGTGAATGGGTCCGAAGATGATGTTCATTTGTTTTTCCTT
>JALVXW010000036.1 GCA_027038155.1 Sulfurovum sp. | reverse complement strand
CATTTTACGCTCAAACCAAATAGCACAGGGATGTGTTTTGGTAAGCGTCTTAATACGTGGATCACTTTTTGAAACCTGCTCTGTATCTATCTGTGCATCCCATACCGTAACAATTTCAAAATCATTCTCACGTTCTTTGGCATAACGGGCAATCAGTCTCATGTAATGCTCCTTAAATAGACAAATGATACAGGTAGAAGCAGAGCAGCCAGACATAGTGCAAAAATAATAAGAGCAAAGAGTTCACTGGCATAAACTTTTTTCTCCTCCTCTTTGCCTTCATATTTCATAGACTGGTAAATGGCTACAAAACGATAGAAAATGACAGAAAGAAGGATGAGCAAAAAGAGTATTGCTCCAATCATCTCCAACATATAATCACTCTGTTTGGCCGTTTTTATCATCGCTCCAAATCCATAGAGTTCACTAAAAAACATAGGACTAGGAGGTAAAGAGATGATTGCAAGCAAAAAGAGTGACACAAGTACCCAAAAGAGTTGTCCCTTTTTACCTTTGTAGCCTCTGAGTGCACCTGCTATACGGTATTTACCTCTTGATTCCAAAACACCTGTTGAGAGAAAAAGTGCTGGTTTCAAAAATGCATGTGCTCCAAAATGCAACAGTGCGGCAAAGGTCCCCCCACTTACCCAAAACAGTACAATAAGTGCCATATGTTCTACACCTGAAAGCGAGAAGAGCCGCATAAAATCTTTGGCACGAAAAATAAGAAAGGAGACAATGAAAATTGTCAAAAGCGTATAGACAAATACAAAGCCAAAAAGATGTGCATAGTTGACCTCCTTGGCAATTTGGCTGAAACGAAAAAAGCCAATTACTACAGCACTCTCCAAAATACCACTGAAAAGTGCTGCCACAGGATAAAAAGAAGCCCGCTCTATATTTGCCAACCAAAGGTTCATAGGAAAGAAGCCCATCTTAACAAACATCCCTACTGTAGCAATGGCAAATCCCATCTCAAACAAAAACGGTGAAGGGATCTCTTTTGCATGCAAAAGCAGAAGATCAAACTGCATAGCATCTTCACCCAAAATGGGTTTGGCAGAGGCATACATTAAAATAATTCCAAAAAGTACCAATGAGATGGCTATAGCTCCTGCAATCATATAGTTCCATGCTTCTTTATGTGCTGCACGTGTATGATTGGTTTTAATCATATACACAGTAGAGAGTGTGGCAAGCTCTAAACCAATCCAGTAAATCCCCATATGATTTGCGAGAATAGAGAGTGTTAGTCCTACCCAAAAAATGGCAAAAAACCGGTAAAAACGACGGTACGCTTTTGCGGAGACTTTTACATGTTTATCTAGTGTCAAAAGTGCCAGAGTCACCCCAATACCTACCAAAGAAGAGACCAGCAAAATATAGGTATCCAGTTTATCTGCTACCAAAAAACTGCCTAAAAGTGCATAGGGTTTGGTAAGCATAAAGAGTTTGATAATCGGAAGCAAGATGGCAAATGAGCTTATTGGTAAAAAGTATTTTGCTTTTTCATACTTAAAAAAACTAACTATAAACATTAACAGTGCAGGCAGAACAAGCAGTGTGAGCATCATGAGTGTTCCTCCTCTTTGTGAAATAACAAGTTCATTACCACAATCGCCATAAGCAGATCAAAGAAAATACCAAGTTCTACCAACATAGGCATACCGCCTGTTGCAGTAATACCCAGTAGAAAAAGAGCATTTTCCATACTCAAAAACCCAATAATTTTTGGAGCAACATACCGGTGTTCCATCATTAAAAGAAGAGAGAGGAAAAGAGAGGAGATACTCACAGCCACATAATTGGCATTGCCGTTTATCATATGTGTAATAGGCTCTGAAAGATAAAAGGTAAAAACCAAAATAGCCGGAATCAGGATGATGGCGTAATGTACTTTGATTTCAGGCTGTATCTGACGTACAAAATGAAACTTTTCACTAAAATTTTTCAGCAAATAAGGAATACCGACTGCTTTAATAAGCAGTGTAGCAATACCGGTAATCAGCATCGCCTTATCATCAAGTGCTTTACCTGTGAGCAATGCCAAAATTCCCAAAACCAATGAATTCATTGAATACCAAAGTATCAATCGATAGAGTCTGGAGGTAAAAAGTGAAACAATAAGTGTCGCCAAAAAAAGTCCTATAAAAAAATCAACCCCCATCCCTAAGCCCCCAATACATAAAAAGTAATCAATGACAAAAAAGCAAAGACAATAGCAATACCAAGCAAGTTGGGTACTTTAAATAGTCTTAGTTTTGCCGTACTCACTTCAATCAGTGCTACCACAGTAGCAATCATAAAAAGTTTTACAAGAAAAAGCATGATTGCCACAGGTAAGGTATGCTGCAAACCAAAAGGCAAAAAGAGCGATGCAAACAACGATGCAAATATAATGAATTTCACCGAAGCAGCCGTCTCAACAATTGCCAGATACACACCTGTGATATCAAGTATCATCGCTTCATGTACCATAGTTAACTCTAAATGTGTCTCAGGATTATCCACAGGAATACGCCCATTCTCAGCAATCAGTAAAATAAAAAAGCTGATTGCCGCAAAGAGAAAACTTGCCATGTGTGCTTTGGGGAAATGTGCTGCCAAGTTTACCCCAGCCTGTCCTACCCCTAAATCACCAGCCATCATGGAGACAGAAAAGACAGTCAATACCATAGCAGGTTCTACCAATGCAGCAATGAATGCTTCACGCGAACTGCCCATACCGCCAAAAGCACTGGCACTATCTAATCCCAGCAACATTAAAAAGAAGGTTGAGAGTGAGATAAGCCCTGTAATGGTAAAGGCATCAACAAAACTGACATAAAAAGCACCCTGTACAACCGGAGGCAGAAAAAAAAGTATTACCAAAAGTGGTGAGAGTATCAAAAAAGGTGCGACTCTTGTAATTTGGCTTGCTTCTTGGGAAACAATCGTCTCTTTATGCATAAGTTTGGAAAAATTTCTATAACCCTGAAAAATTGAAATAGGCTTTTTATATAACAGCTTCATCTTCACCATTTTAATAAAAGAGAGTAACAGTGGTGCAATCAGCAAAAGAACCGTAATAGTAAGAAAATAGGCGATCATTTTTTATCTCCTATGATGAGTACTTTAATGGAGATGATCATGACTGTTCCTTCCAACACCAATGTCGCCCAGGAAAACTCGTGGGCAAAAATACGATAACTGAAAAGTACACTCAACATCAAATTGAAAATCATCGCAGCATAACGGGTCTGTTCAAAATGTGAAAGACGATATATCCAGTAACTCATAAAATTGGCAGTCCTGCCTACACTGTCATAAAGCGTTCTTTCAAAAAGTGGTTTTACATGTACCTCATAGTGTGAATTAGTAAATTTACTACTGTGGTCTTCAATACGTTCTTTATAAAAATGCTCATCTGGCTTGTAGAGCCAACTAAAAAATCTTCGTATTGGTCCAGCAAACCCTGTAGCAGAATACTGGGTTCGTGCCGAAGTATGATACCCACAACTCCAGGTACGATGGATACGCTCTTTTACACCAAGTGCCCTATAGCCAAACATCAGTAGCACGGTTACACCAAGCAATGCTGCGAGCAAAATAAGTGGAGAGACTACACCACCATGCGTCCCTACAGAATGCAACTGCCAAATGCCATCGGGAAAAATCTTGGCATAGACAGAAAGATGCCCAAGAGCTACCAGTACTTTATCAAAAAAACCAATGTAATATGGTGTAAAAAGCATTAAAGAGATGACTACCAATGCCATAAGTATCATACCTAGACGCATCAAAAAATTGACTTCATGGGCATGCTTGGCATTACTGCTTCGGTGAAGCCCCAAAAAGGTGATACCATAAGCCTTCACGAAACAGGCGATCGCCAAACCTCCCGTCATTGCCAGTGCAAAAATAGCAAAAGGAATTGCCAGCTTCAATGAAGTGTTGCCTAGATGACTTGAACTGAGCATAGACTGGAAAATCATCCATTCACTTAAAAAACCATTTGTAGGCGGTAAAGCAGAAATAGAAATGGAAGCAAGCAAAAATGTCAAGGCGGTTATAGGCATTGACTTGATAAGCCCGCCATACTTTTCAATATTTTTTGTATGTGTCTGGTGCAACACAGATCCTGCACCCATAAAAAGAAGCGATTTGAAGCTCATATGGTTGAAGGTATGAAAAAGTGCAGCAATAAAAGCAAAAGAACCCAACAGCTGAAGATGCATACTCTCAAAAATCATCCCCATCCCAAAACCAATCAGAATAATACCAATATTTTCAATGGAATGGTTGGCAAGCAGTGCCTTAATATCATGTTCACTCAAGGCATACAGAACCCCAACGAGTGAAGAGAGTGACCCAATGACAAGAAT
>JALVXW010000035.1 GCA_027038155.1 Sulfurovum sp. | reverse complement strand
ACAGCTACGTACCCCAAGGTCATTTCCTTACAAGCTCACAGCATGATGATGGTTTTATTGGTGCGATGGCAATCGCCCCCTACATTCTCTCTGGCTCCCATGTTGTGAGACTGCTTTAAGGGAACCTTTAAAAATAGGTGATACCCACAACATCTCTAGCCTTTCTCTAGGCTAGGCACTCTTTTCTTAAAGAGAGTGCAAGCACAAGGCAACCCTAGTCGTAGCTAAGGTGAAAAAAGGTAACAAGGCATAGAGTAAAAAGGGAGATGCTATTAAGGGTTCTGGTGGACTAAGAAAAATAAGATGGAAAGTGAAAGGTCGTGGTAAAAGTGGTGGTATTCGTAATATCTGCTACCATCACGAAGAAGAGAGCTTGATACTTATGATTTTTGTTTATGAGAAAAGCAAAACAGAAGATTTGACATCTAAACAGATAGAGATGCTTAGAAAAACTTTTATGGAGGATTAAATGATGGATGATAAACTATTTAGTGAGTTATTGGCTAGTACCAAAGAGGCAAAAGAGATATTGGCTAAAAAAACAGCCCCTAGTCGTACATTTTACATAGATAAACCCAATGCAAAAGAGATTCGTTCAAAATTTGACTTGACACAGGATGAGTTTGCAAACCTTTTAAATATTTCAGTGGCAACCCTTAGAAATTGGGAACAAGGTAGAAGAAAACCCGAAGGACCTGCACGTGTACTTTTGAATATTGCTAACTCTTATCCTCAGATATTGATAAATTTATAATTGAACCCTCTTGACATTTTCTCTGTTTCTTCTTCTCTCTCAAACAAAACCATCACCTACAAACACAATATTTAAAAAGCATTTACTTCATGATATCACACTCTGTTCTTTTCTGGGTTGGGGAGTAGTTTTTTTAGAGTGCTTTTATGATATAAGAGTCCGACATATTCACCGCATGGTAGATGGTGGTGCCATACTTCTTGCTGTAGTAGAGCAACAGCAGTTTTTGGAGTGTGGGCTCTATAGAGGGGCTAAACCAGCCGTTGTTGCTAAGGACTATCATATTTTTAGGACGATGCCCCTCTTTGTCTTTTTTGTACAGTTTTTCTGAAGTGGCTTCAAAGCAGATGGCATTTCGGTAGGTTATGCCATCTATTTGGTAGTCTATTACTTTGTCACTGGCTTTATAATCTACCGCTCCATCATAAAAGATACTATTGACCCAGTTACTTAAAAAATCAGGTAGAGGGTTGGACTCTCCAAAGGGTACAAGGAGTACCTTGCTGGCAACAGAGACTTGATTTTTGGTAAAAATATAGGCACTGTTTCGTGGGGTTGTGCCATCCCAGTAGAGCCCTCCTGTGACAATGGAGATATGTTTGGCTCTCTCTTTGAGTTTGGTGAGCAGGGTTTGTTCTTTGTTGAGAAAAACAGGAAAGACAGACTCAGGGAGGATAACAAGTTTTTTCTTTCTGGCTATGGCGTTGTCTATGGCGTGAAACAGTGCATCAAATTGTGCTTTGTGGTGTGCTTTGTTCCACTTCTCTTGTACAGAAGTATGGGTTGTGATTAGTGCAATATCTTCTGGTATGCTCTTTACATGGGAAGAGGGAGGGGTGTAAGCCAACGCTATAAGCAAAAGAGCATAAAGCCTCTTTTGCCACAGTGCCAAAACGATACCTACTAAGAGCATACCAAACTGCCACTTTTCAATACCGATATAGCTCTCTACAAACATCAACTCAGGCTTAAACCAGTCAAAAGAGAAGGGGTGGATGTAGCTTAATGCTAAAAGTCCGAGGGATTTGAGAGATAGGGTGAGGAGTGAGGAGTGAGGAGTGAGGTATTTGCCTAATTTTGTGCTAATCCATGAGATGGAGGCAAAGATAGCCCCGTATGTTAGCATAATTATCAGTAGCACAATAGGTGTTGCCCAGAGCATAGTGTAGTGAATGAGGCTAAGGGTTATCCACCAAAACCACAAAAGGGCAAAAAAGGCACCAGAGACAAACCATACTTTGGTATTGGATTTCAGCAGAAGATAGAGTGATGTGATGCCCAAGAGTGTATCTATCCATGCGACAGAAAAATTAAAATGGTGAAGGTAGATGAAGGCAGAACCAAGTAAGGCAATAAAAAAGCCTCTTATTAATACAAAGGTGGTAAAATATTGTCTCATTTCATTCAAAAGGATTCCTTATGGCACAACAAGGTAGCGTAATTGGTTCGTTTTTGCCACTTATTTTATTATTTGCGATTTTCTATTTTCTCATCATTAGACCACAACAAAAGGCTCAAAAAGAGCATAAAGCGATGCTTGAGTCTCTTGCTAAAGGTGATAAAATTATTACCACAGGTGGGCTTATTGCTGTGATTGTTAAACCTGAAGAGGATTTTATCAAAATCAAATTAAACGATGATACGATTGTAAAACTAGACAGAGCCTATGTCTCCAAAAAGGTAGAAGTTGCAAATGAAGCTTAATTACAGAGTAATCCTTTTTGCTTTTGCACTCATTTTCGGAGTGGTTTTTTCTATTCCATCATTGACACAAAGCGAACAAGGTAAGAAGATAACTTTGGGGCTTGACCTTCAGGGTGGACTACATATGCTTTTGGGTATCAAAAGTGAAGTGGCCATAGAGTCACGTATTAAATCTATCGCTGCGTCTATCAAGTATCTCTTTGATGATGAAGAGATTATTTTTGATGACCTTCGTATGGTGGAGGGCAAAAAGGTGATGTTTGAGCTTTTGGACAAAGATGATGTCGCTAAAGCCAAAAAACTTCTCAAAAAGGAGATAGAGGGTACTACACTGAGCGAAAATGGCTTAAACTTTATACTCTCCATGACGGAAGCTGAAGTGGCACGCACGAAGTCCAGTGCCATCAAACAAGCAGTAGATACCATTAGAAACAGGCTCAATGAGTTTGGTTTGGCAGAACCTACTGTTGCAAAACAGGGACAAGACAAAATTCTTGTAGAGGTTCCTGGCATCAAGACACAAGCAGATGAGCAACGTATTCGTGAACTCATCGCTCGTGCGGCACATTTGCAGCTTATGGCGGTAGATGAAGACAGAATTGCACGGGTAGGCAGTATGTCTGCACAAGAGGCAAAGCATTATGGTGATGTTATCTTGCCGGATGTCAATACTCCAAACAGAAAGTATCTGCTTCGTGCTATTCCTGTACTTGATGGTTCTATGTTGACCGATGCAAAAGTGGGGTTTGACAAAAACAACCAACCTGTGATTAACTTCTCACTTAATGGTCAAGGCGCTAAGATATTTGGTGACTTTACGGGTAAATATGTAGGCAAACGTATGGCAGTGGTACTTGATAACAACGTCTATTCAGCCCCTGTTATTAGAGAGCGTATTGGGGGTGGGCATGTACAGATAAGTGGTAGATTTAAACTCTCTGAAGCGCATGACCTTGCTATCGCCTTGCGTTCAGGTGCACTGCTTGCTCCTGTCTATGTGATGGAGAAACGTTCTGTAGGCCCTAGCCTTGGAGCAGACAACATTAAAGCAAGTATGGAGGCACTCATCTTAGGGTTTGTTTTGGTGGTGCTTTTTATGGTTCTTTATTATGGTATGGCAGGTGTGGTTGCAGATGTGGCATTGGTAGGAAACCTTTTCCTTATCTTGGCGATTATGTCGCTTTTTGGTGCTACCTTAACACTGCCTGGTATGGCAGGTATTGTACTTACTGTGGGTATGGCAGTAGATGCAAACGTGATTATCAATGAGCGTATTCGTGAGTTGCTTCATGAAGGCAAATCAACAGCCAAATCGATTGAAGAGGGGTATGACAAAGCCTTTACTGCTATTTTGGACGCCAATGTAACCACACTTATTGCAGCTGTGGCACTCTGGGCGTATGGTACAGGCCCACTCAAAGGGTTTGCTATTACCATGGGGATTGGTATCTTGGCATCTATGTTGACTGCGATTGTAGGTACGCACGGGATTTACCAATGGCTACTTCCCAAGATAGACAAAAACAGACTGGGCTTCTGGTTTGGTATTAAGACGGAGGGAAATAAATAATGGAAATTTTTAAATACAAAAAACCTCTTAACCTCATGGCACAAAGCAAACGTTTTGGGCTTGTGTCGTTGACGTTGCTTATTATCTCTTTGGGGCTGATTGTTACCAAAGGGTTTAACTATGGGCTTGATTTTGCAGGTGGAACACTGGTGCAGGTGCACTACAAAGAGAAAGCACCTATTCAAAAGGTAAGAGATGCCATAACCAAAGTCAAAGCGTATGAGGGTGCCTCTGTAACCTACTTTGGAAACGATAATGAGATTATTATTCGTACGAAAAAAAGCAGCAAGTCGCTCGGTAAAGATATGGGTGATGAGATGAGAGAACTGCTTAAAGGCACAGGTGACTTTGAAGTACGTCGTGTGGATATCGTAGGGGCTAAAGTGGGTTCTGAACTACGCGAAAAAGGGCTTATGGCGATGCTTATCTCTATTTTAGGGATTCTTATCTATGTCTCCTTTAGATTTGAGTGGCGTTTTGCTATTGCTTCGGTGATGGCATTGATGCATGATGTTACTATTGCCATGGGTGCAGTGGTACTCTTTGATGTAGAAGTCAATCTTGATACACTGGCAGCTTTGCTTACGATACTGGGCTACTCACTCAATGATACAATTATTGTATTTGACCGTATTCGTGAGGGGATTCATACTGTTAAAAACCCTGATTTGGCAAAAATCATTGATGAGTCTGTTACTCAGACACTCTCTCGTACAACACTTACGTCACTCACAACATTTTTTGTGGTTTTGACACTTTTCCTTTTTGGTGGGGAGATTATCAAAGGCTTTAGTTTCACACTTCTTGTGGGTGTAGTTGTGGGTACATACTCTTCTATTTTTGTGGCATCACCTATTTTAATGATGTTAGGCTTCTCTGTTTCAGACTACCGCCTCAAAGCAGCTGAAAAAGCAAAAAGAGAGAAAGAGAAAGAAAAAATGCGTGCGATGTATGAAAATGGTACAATATAGTTTTAACTAAGGAGTTCAAATGAATTGGGGTAAAGTTTTTTATATCTTTTTTACATTGATGTCACTGACGACATCGGCAGCGTTTTTGTATGAAAACTCAGCAACGGCACTCTTTATTGCAGGGTCGGTCAATATGGTCTCAACTTTGCTAAAAATAGGGGTGAGAAATATTCTCTCGGCAGAGTTGCTTGCAGGCTCTCTTGTGGCAGATTTGCATCTGATTCCTGCTTTTTTTACTTTACAGTTTTGGCATAATGATAAAATAGCCGTAGGGCTTGTTATTGGTGCGGTGATTGCAAATTTCTATACGATTTTTGTCTCTATGATAGAGAGTGCAAAAGAGAAGATAGACTTCTAATAGAATAGATTGTATATGAGAATCCTTTTTATCTCTTTTTTGACCTCTCTTTGGCTTTTCGCCTTACCTTCAGAGATAAATCATCTTATCGCCAAATCTGGTATCTCCAAAAGAGATATCAGTATCTATATTAAAGAAGCAGGCACCAAAGGCAAAGTTATTGCTTCTCTCAATGCGAACAAAGCACGTACTCCAGCTTCAGTCATAAAGGTACTCACAATCTATGCATCGGTACTTAAACTGGGGTTTGAGTATCGGTGGCAAACAGCATTTTATACCACAGGACGTGTAAAAAATGGTGTGCTTTATGGTGACTTAATCATCAAAGGTTTTGGTGACCCCACACTCAATGAGCGTGATTTAGATGAGATTGTGAGTCAAGTACAAGCAAAAGGTATTCGTAAGATTACGGGAAATATTGTTGTAGATAGAAGCTATTTTAAAGTAGGTAATACAAATAGCTCAGGGTTTGATAAACACCCTTACAGTCCCTACAATGCCATGCCTGATGCAATGATGTTTAATGAGCGTGTGAGTAGCATTTGTATCGTACCCAAAGAGCATGAGGTATATAAACAAAACAGAGATAACGGATATATAATAGTTAACCACTTAGAGCATGTTAATAAGCCATGTAAAGGGCGTTACTCCTGGCCCAGAGTAAAGATAGAAAAGAGTGAGGTTGTACCCAGAGTCATTCTTGATGGTAAAATCTCAACACGATGTAAAAAACGTACCATCTGTAAGGTGTTGACCAAGCCCTATAGCTCTTTTTACTATGCATTTAAAGAGAGGCTAGAAGATGAGGGTATTTTGGTTCAAGGGAGCATGAAGCTATACAGGGTACCCAAAGGTGCAAAACGACTCTTTGTGCACTACTCAGAGTCTTTGGAGAAAATTATCTCCAAAACAGCAAAAAAGAGTAACAACCTTTATGCAAGGCATCTTCTTTTACTGTTGGGAGCAAAAGTGTATGGAGCCCCTGCAACCCTACAAAAAGGAAGAGGTGCAGTACGTAAAATACTCTCTTCCAAAGGTGCACTTGGTAGAGGAGTGTTGCGTATAGATAACGGATGTGGACTCTCTCGTAAAGCCAGACTCAACGCCAGGCTACTTGCTAAAGTATTGGACCATGCCTATAACCGATATGGGCAACGCTGGATGAATATCCTCTCCATCGCAGGGATAGATGGTACCATTAAACGACGCTTTAGGGGTACGGTGGTACGCAACAGAGCTTGGATGAAAACAGGGACACTCAGGCGTGTTAAAAATATAGCAGGCTATGTTAAAAATAGAGCAGGCAAACGATACACAGTGGTCATTTTGGTTAACAGTACAAAAGCAAAATACCGTGGAGCAAAACTGCAAAATGAGATTATCAAGTGGCTTGTAAAAGGGAAAACAAAGCCTTCACCCAAAGCAAAGCAAAAAAGAAAAATCTCTTTAAAAACCCAAAAAGCAAGCAAATACTACTATGTACAGTTAGGCTCATTTAGAGTAAAACCTGGTAAAACATACACCAACAAAATACGTAGATTGGGTTTGCCTTGCAAGATAGTAAAACATAAGGTCTATAAAGTCTTGATAGGTCCTTATAGAAAAGAGACGACCGTAAGGAAAGTCTTGAAAAAGGTAAAAGCAAAGTTAAATAGAAGTGCTTTTGTTAGCAAAATTTAAGATTTATTATAGAATATGATAAAACAGTACAGGGAACTTCTAAAGCAATAAATGGAAATAAAATAGACTACTTAGTAGATTCAAACCAAGCCTTTGCATTTAGAGGTACCCTTAAGCTCTTCTAGTTATAATAGCATAAAAATATAGAGGTGCGTTTTGCTGTTTAACTCTTATGAATTTATATTTTTCTTTTTGCCTGTCACTTTTTTTGTCTATTTCTATCTCAATAAAAAACGGCTAACCACGCTCTCAAAAGCCTTTTTGGTACTCTCTTCACTCTTTTTTTATGCGTGGTGGAATGTTGATTATCTGCCGCTTATCTTAGTCTCTATGCTTGTAAACTATAGCATGGGGCGTGAATTGGCTGCCTATAATGAACGTAAACGCAGTTACTCTCGCAAATGGCTTTTATGGCTGGGTATCGCTTTTAACCTTGGATTGTTGGGTTATTATAAGTATATGGACTTTCTTATCCAAAACCTTAATAGAGTTTTTCATAGCGAGATTGCCCTATGGCATATGGCACTGCCTTTGGCGATTAGTTTTTATACCTTTCAGCAGATTGCCTATTTGGTAGATAGCTATCGGCAAGAGACAAAAGAGTATGATTTTTTAAACTATGCGGTCTTTGTGACCTTTTTCCCTCAGCTTATCGCTGGGCCCATTGTGCATCATGCAGAGATGATGCCTCAGTTTGACAAGGTACGCAACAAGGTAAAAAACTATTATCATATTGCACTGGGGCTCTTTGTCTTTTTTATGGGATTATTTAAAAAGGTCGTCATTGCAGACACATTTGCTGTCTGGGCAACACAAGGCTTTGATGTGGCAGAGAAGCTTACGATGCTTGAGGCGTGGGTCGCGTCACTCTCCTATACGTTTCAGCTCTATTTTGATTTCTCTGGTTATACCGATATGGCGATAGGTATTGCACTGCTGTTTAACATTAAACTGCCTATGAACTTCTTCTCTCCTTATAAGGCGACCAGTATTCAAGCGTTTTGGCGTCGGTGGCATATTACCTTATCACGTTTTTTGAAAGAGTATCTTTATATACCATTGGGGGGCAACAGAAAGGGAGAAGTGCGAACCTATGCTAACTTGTTTACTACCTTTTTATTGGGGGGTATTTGGCATGGGGCTGGTTGGACTTTTGTCATCTGGGGTGCATTGCATGGTATGGCACTGGTGATACATCGTGCATGGCAAAAGATAGGCTTTCGTCTGCCTGCACTTTTGGGGTGGTTTATCACCTTCATGTTTATCAATATCGCTTGGGTCTTTTTTCGGGCACTCAATTTCGAATCGGCGATGAAAGTCCTTAAGGGGATGTTTTTTGGTGAGGTGAGGCTTCCTGTTTCTTGGGTGCATGCTATAACTTGGCTTAAAACACTAGGGTTTGAGATAGGTCACTGGTCAAAAATCTATGCACATGAGAGCTATATGGGGGCATGGTTTGCAGCTGTGTTTGTAGTGGTGCTGTTTTTCCCAAACTCTATGGAACTAAAGAAGCGATTTAGACCAAACTTTTTCTTTATGTTTTTGACACTCTTTTTCTCACTGGCACTCTTTATGCTCTATAGAAAAAGTGAATTTATCTATTTTAACTTCTAAAAGGTAGGCTATGCGTAAGAGTAAAAAATATGTTGTTGTTTTGTTCTCTCTTTTGGCACTGATGATGCTGAGTGCTGTAGGGTATGTGGTCTACTATACCAAACACTATCCTCTACCGATTACAAGCCGTATCTCTTTAGATGCAAAGTTGAAGTTTGTGCGAGAGCATATTGATGTTAACAAGATAGACACTATCATTGTAGGCTCTTCTATTGGTTTAAATGATATACAGGGTGCCTATTTGCAAGAGGCATCTTCTAAAGCCAATGGGGTGCTGAACCTCTCGGTTTATGAGGCGACCACAATGGAAGCAGAGCAACTTTTGGGACTTAGAAAAGTTTTCCCCAACCTTAAGCGTATGATCTACTCGGCACAGTATTCAGATTTTCCTCACCCCTATACCTATAAAAATTTTGATGCCGATACTCTAGGTAAATATATGGCGCACCGTCTTAATCCATTGGCATTTTTTAAAGTGGTATTTGATGCCAGTAAAAATATCCCTTTTTTGATACACAGACAACAAGAGTGGGGACCAAAACATACACACAGTAACTCATTTCACTATTTAGGGTTTGACAGTACAGGGAGTGTGCCTTTGCATATTTATGGCAAAGATATTATTATGTATCGTTGGAAAAACCCCCATCCAAATATTGAACACCCCAAATCGTTTGAAGCACTCTATCGTATGGCTAAGATGGCACAAGAGGAGGGGCTCTATTTCTACTTTGCACACCAGCCCTACAGAGAGCCACTTGTCAAAAAATACAAAGATGTTAAAAATGCATTGGTGTGGGTAGATAAAAGAGCGGCACATATCTTTGAGCCTTTTTCACGTGCAAAATTAATTAAACTGCAATCGTTGCATTTGGACGATAGCTATTTTGCAGACCGTTCACACCTCAATGACAAGGGTAGTATTTTGACTGCCAAGGCGATTGCTAAATTTATAGATGAAAATGAAAAATAACTTTTAAGGAGAAAAAATGACGTTTAAGCGAACAAAAATTGAAGATGTAGTTATCATCGAGCCTAAGGTACATGGTGATGAGAGAGGCTATTTTGTAGAGACCTTTAGGCAAGATAAACTGGAAGATTTTTTGGGCTTTAAGGTAAAGTTTTGTCAAGACAATGAGTCCAAGAGCTCTAAAGGTGTGTTGCGTGGACTGCACTATCAGCTTGCACCTGCGGCACAAACCAAACTGGTACGTGTGATTAAGGGACGCGTGTTGGATGTGGCGGTAGATATACGTAAAGGAAGCCCCACCTTTGGAGAGTATGTCTCTGTGGAGCTTAGCGAAGAGAACAAAAAGCAACTCTTTGTGCCACGTGGATTTGCCCATGCATTTGTGGTACTTGAAGATGATACCATCTTTGCCTACAAGGTAGATAACTACTACTCTCCTGAAAATGACAGGGGTATCGCCTTTAATGACCCAGCAATAGGTGTAGAGTGGGGGATAGATACTGCACTACTGCAACTTTCAGACAAAGATACCAAACAGCCACTTTTGGCTGATGCGGATCTATTTACTTATGGAGAGAACCTTTATGCATAATCATATCCTTGTTACAGGTGCCAATGGACAGTTGGGACGTGCGTTGTCTTTGCTTGTAAAAGAGAATCCCAAAGCACATCAAACGTTCTATTTTACCGATAGGGAGCGTTTGGATATTAGTAATGCTGAAGCACTTAGAGCATTTGTAGAGGAGCATCAGATAGATACCATTATCAACTGTGCCGCCTATACGTCTGTAGATAAGGCTGAAACCCAACAAGAACTGGCGGAAGAGATTAACAAAGAGGCGGTTAAAAACTTGGCAACGCTTGCAAAAGAGAAAGAGATATCTCTTTTGCACCTCTCTACCGATTATGTATTTGACGGAGAGAGTCATGTTCCATTTTTGGAGACAGACAAGACAAACCCACAAGGGGTGTATGGTCAAACAAAGCTTGCCGGAGAGGAGGAGATACTTCGTATTAAGCCTAAAAAAGCGATGATACTGCGTACCTCTTGGGTCTATAGTGATGTGGGAAACAACTTTGTCAATACAATATTGAAACTAAGCAAACAACAAGAGCGTATCTCGGTAGTTTCAGACCAAATTGGTACACCTACCTATGCAAAAGATTTGGCAGAGGCTATTTTGACCATACTACATAAAGAGTCAGAGGGGACTCTTGTGCATGATGAGGGTGTCTCTCTCTATCACTATAGCAATGAAGGCTCATGTTCATGGTATGACTTTGCCAAAGCGATTGTGGAGTTTGCAGAGGTTAAATGTGAGGTAAAGCCTATTGGCTCAGCAGAGTATCCTACCTTGGCAAAACGTCCTCACTACAGTGTACTCAACAAAGATAAGATTAAAAAAGATTATGAACTTTCTATTCCCTATTGGAGAGATTCGCTTCGTACATGTATCTCTCTTATGGGGATAGAGAGAAAAAAACAGATTGGTATTATTGGTTCTGGATTTATCGCAAGTGGTTTGGCAAAACTGCTATCACAGCATCCAGAGTATGATATCTCGGCTATTTTGACACGTTCGGATGTAACCAAACGTTCAGATTTTGCCCAAAAGCAGTTGCTTACAAATGATTTAGAGGTACTTATAGAAAAATCAGACCTGATTGTGGAGTGTAGTGGTGATGCTATTTATGCCACTCAAACCATAGACAAAATCCTTAAAGCCAATATCCCAGTGGTGACGATGAACTCAGAGTTTCATGTGACTACCGGCTCTTACTTTGTAGATAAAGGGCTTGTTACCGAAGCAGAGGGCGACCAACCTGGGGTACAGGCTATCTTGCACGAAGAGGCAGTAGAGATGGGCTTTAAGCCAGTGGTGTATGCCAATATAAAAGGCTTTTTAAATGAGAATCCTACACGCGAAGAGATGACCTACTGGGGGAATAAATCAAACCTAAGTTTAGAGATGGTGACCTCTTTTACGGATGGTACAAAAGTAGAGATAGAGCAAGTATTGGTCGCCAATGGTTTGGGTGCAGGGATTATTCAAGAGGGGCTGGTCAAGCTAAAGAGTGATGATATGCTAGAGGGGGGAACCGTACTTGCCAACAAGGCTAAAGAGTTAGGCTACCCAGTGAGCGACTACCTCCTCTCTTCGAAGTTGCCAGCAGGGGTATTTTTGGTTGTAGAGCACGATGAAGAGCAACAGGACTCTTTGCGTTACTATAAACTGGGTAATGGTCCCTATTATGTGCTGGAGCGTACCTATCATCTTTGTCATTTGGAGATTATCAAGACAATCAAACGTGTACTCAATGGCGGAGGTGTGCTTCTGAACAATGGCAAAAAACCTAAGTTTAGTGTGGCGGCTGTTGCCAAACGCACTTTAAAACCTGGAGAAGAGATTGTCAAAGGCATCGGAAGTTTTGATGTGCGTGGTACGGCTATTGCCATAGCTGATGATTTGGCTCATGTTCCCATAGGACTTCTAGCCCATGCAAAAGTCAAAAGAGAGATAAAAGAGGGTGAACGTCTGCATTTTGAGGATGTGGAGATACCACAAAGTTTAGCTCTGGATGTATGGCATAAGATGATTCAGGCTTTATAATGCTTGTTCCACCAGTGTGTGTGCATAGTTAGTTTACGTATTGCAAAGAGCGGAAGCAGTTGATGCTTCTGTCCCAATTTGTAGCCTAGATATTTAAGCCCATTACGTAGAAAAAATTCGGGTATGCGATGGTAGGCATGGTGTTTAAGAAGGTAGGCAAACTCTGATTTGATGTATCTTCCTCCCTCTCCCTCTGCTTTGCCAAAGGCATCGAGTATCCACGACTCTCTTTTGTGAAAGACCCCAATATCAAAATATCTCTGAAACTCCTCTATGGGGCTATAGCTATGGGCATGATAGACCTGTGCATTGGCGACATAGGCGAGGGTATAGCCAGCAACAATCAGTTTGGCTCCTAAGTAGCTATCTTCTCCTACAATGAGTCCATCTTTAAACCATGCTACCTCCTCTAAGGCACTTTTGCGGTAGGCAGCAAAACTGTCAGACAAAAAAGCGGTTTTGATACCATAGGTGTCTATATCGTTCGCACTGCGTAGATAAGAGGTAGAGGGGTAGTTAAACAGACGCAGGTGTTTACCAAAAAGTGATGTGTTGGCGTAGGGAAGTTGTCGACCATAGGCTGCACCTATGGCTTCATTTTCAAAGACGGAGACTATCTTCTCTATGCTTGTATGGTCATAAGGCAGGGCATCTTGCGTAAGAAAAACAACAATTTCCCCTGTAGCATATTTGGCTGCTTGTCTGCGTGTGCCTCCGTGGTCAAAAGACTCTTTTTTGATGCTTATAATATGCTCTGTATAGTTTTGTGCAATCTTTAGGGTATTGTCCGTAGAGGAGGAGTCAATGATAATCAGCTCAAATGAGATGGTTTGTTGCATAAGTTTTTCTAGTAATGCAGGAAGGTATGCTTCTGCATTGTAGGTAGGGATAATGAGTGAAATGGACAAAGGTATCTCCTACTTGTTATACTATGAAAGTATAGCAAATTTAAAGAGGTAAATTGCTAATATAAGCACCAAAACCTTTAAACGAGCCAGAGAGTGTCGCTTTGCCTTCTTGTTCTTCTAGTTCAAATTGAATCATAAGTGAGGTGATATCCCAATCTTCTGGACTTAACCCAAAATCTTGCCCTGCAACAGCCTCTGGGGGATTTTTCTTTAATTCGTTGAGGACGGCTAACAAGTTTTGGTAGGAGATATTGGCACGAAAAAAGTTATTCCATTTTCCATCATCTGAAGTGGTTTTGTTTTCTATGCTAAAAACCTCCTGTATAGACTGTGATTTTGGAGAAATAGTGGACCACCATGAATCCTTATGGATGACTGTAGCAACATGCACAATATTGGTTGTAGGGTCAAACCTGATACCCGCTTTCTCTTTTTGCCACGCCTGACCAGCCGCATAGATACCTATAATATAATTGAGAAGTTTTCCTGTACGTCTGTTTTGCATAATAAGTCCAAAAGAGATACTCCCTCCATAATTGCCCCCATAATTGAAGTAGATAGGGGTATCAAAAGAGGCTTGCATCATCAGGTTGCCGTGACCTCCTGTTTTCCATGGGTTAATATGAGAACTTTTATTGAAGCTGTAGATAAATGTACTTTGTGGACCAGCATAGGTAAGTAGTTGTTCTGGTGCATCAAAGAGGTTTATGGTTGCACCTGCAACGATTTGATTGTCAACACATTTTGATTGTGCAACGCCTCCTGAAGCATCTGTTTGAGAAAAGCTTGTACCTACGGTGATATGATTTTGACCGCTTCTTGCATCTAAACTGGTATATTGACCATGGTTTGGATAGTATGATGCCTCTTGATTGTGTATGTAAGGGGTGACGGGATTAACATAGCGTATATCCCAATAGGGTTTTAAAACACCAGATCGAGGGTAGCTTATGAGATTTTTAGTTGCACTGTAATAGTGTTGATGTGCATCTGTGGGTGTTGCAAAATAGATAGATTTTGGTACTTGATTGGCACTGCAAGAGGGTGAAATGATGGGTGTTATGGCTTTTTCATCTTGTTGGTAAACCACTTCAAAGGGTCTTTTCCCTCGTTTCTCTTTATCGCCGACATACTCTTCGTACTGATTTTTGATTCTTTTGGCTTCTCGCTTAATTTTATCTGAGAGTTCACAATTGGTTAAGATGAGTAGTGATAGAGATGCAAACAGTAGATGCTTTAACATGAGATAATACCTTTTAAAAAATAGTTTAACTATATTTTATGTTTAAAAAACTTCATAAGAGGTAATTCAACCCATTTATAGTAAAAAATAGAAAAAATAATAATAAAAAGCATGATAAGTGACATAAATATACCCTGATATGCTCCAAAATCTTTGATAGCAGTGCGTATGCCTAAACTATAAATGATTAAGAGAAGAATAGTGTGTGATAGATAGAGACTATAGGATGCATTCCCCAAAAGAAGTGAAAAATTTGGAAATATAATTACCTCTCTTCTGTTCAATTCGACAAGCAGGGCAAGTAGAAGTGTTGAGGCTGTACCTAACAATAAAACCCTTTGTGGCATATAGTACCCATCTGCAAGTGTAGCATGAATAGCGGTGTGTTGATAGAGTAATGCCAAGACAACAAGTCCTGTAGCAACAAGAAAGAGAGGGAAGACTCTTTTTATGCGTCTTTTTTCAACATAAAAAGCCAAAAATACACCCAATAAAAATTCTATAAAAAATGGTGAAAACCAAAAAGTATAAAAGGTAGATGTTGTGTTAAAATTTTTTACAGTGTAGATATCTAAAAAGACAATAGCATAGAACTGTATAAAAATAATCGTTATAAAAAGTATGGTTAATAGATAGATACGATATCTTTTGGAAAAGAGCAATAGCAAAGAGAAGATGAGATAAAAATACAACTCATACTGCAAGGTCCAAGCTACCTGTAGCAATAGGGTGCTACTTGATGAAAAGGTTAGAAAAATGGATGAAAATATATCTATTCCATTAAATCCGCCTTTAAAAGCATGAATAAGAAGTAAAAGTAAAAGAAAAGACCAATAAATAGGGTATATGCGTGTAAATCTTTTGAAGATGAATTTTAATGCACTGGAAGTGTGACCATGAAGTATATGTTGTGTACTTGTCCACATAATATATCCACTGATAACAAAAAATATATCAACACCTACATAGCCAATTTGAGACATATAGCTAAATATATTTCCATGCATATCCCCTCCTGCCGCAAAAAAGTGAGCAGAGGTATGGTAGAAGAGCACCAGCAAAGATGCGAATGCTCTTAGAAATTGGATATTGATTATTTTGTTAGTTTGATGCAACTGTTATCTCTCTATTTTTTAATTAAAATAGGTAGCTTCAAATTTTTTACGTATAAAAAAACCACCTTGTGTGGTGTATAAAAACACAGGAGTGATTGACTATACAGGTTGTAATTTTATCTGAAATATTAAAAAATCTACTTAGTCAAAAAAATGAATAGACAGACCCCTTTTCCACCTCTTGACAAATCCAAAAAACTTAGCTAACATTAGCTAATACAAATAAAAGGAGTTTGTCATGATTGTAAATATGCATGAAGCCAAAACAAACCTTTCCAAACTCATAGCCTTTTTAGAAAAAGGGGAAGAGATTATTATTGCCAAAGCAGGTAATCCTGTTGCAAAACTTGTCTCTTATGCTCCTAGTAAAAAAAAGAGAATACCAAATCTTTTAAAAGGACAAGTCATATTTTATGAAGATTTCAATAGTTCAAACGATGAAATTACAATGCTCTTTGAGGGTGGCTTTTAATGGCTAAATATCTACTAGATACCCATATATTTTTATGGTGGATGAGTGATGCTGACCAACTAAGTAAAGAGGTTTTTGATATTATCTCTGATACTTCAAATCAAATTTATATCTCATCTGCAACCATTTGGGAGATAGCCATAAAAGAGGCATTGGGAAAACTAAAAGTAGATGCAGACTTAAATAGTGCCATAGAAGCCAATGGATTTATAGAGCTGAAAATCTCTGCTATTTGTGCTAATGCTACTAAAAAATTAGAACAAATACACCGTGACCCATTTGATAGAATGCTTATTGCCCAAGCAATTGAGGGAGATATGACACTTATTACAGTTGATAGGTATATTGTTCAGTATAAAGATGTAAAAGTTTTGAGTTTTAAGAAATAAGAGGAGTAATCTTACTCCTCCACCACACTCTCCTCCCCCACCAACCAAACAAACCCAACAGGAATAAAAATCAGCGTCATCAAAGTCCCAACAACAAGCCCACCAATAGCCACAGCCCCAAGAGGGGCGAGTCTTTCTAATTCAATGGCTGAACTTTGTGCAAATAGACACACAAATATAATACTCCATTGAATTCAGGTTATGTTTAGCCCATCTTTTGTGATGGTGCTTGATTTTTGGTTATTGCAAAACATAAACAGGATTCAGCGTTTTAACAATGGTCTCATGAACGTTTTTAATTATCATCTCATCCACCTCTCCTACTCTCTTAACAAACCTTTTGTTAGAAAAATTTTTAACTTGAAAACAGTCAATAGCAGATGTTTTGGATAGACCATTTAAAGCATTCACTTCAATTTTTAACATCCAAGGATAGTGAACATAGTTGTTTTTCCAATCTGTAATAGGAACAATGTCCTAATTCTAGGCATGAAACAAGATTGACGATATTACCCCACTAAGTAAATACCCAAATTTTTGATGCTGTGATTTCGTTCATAATCAAGGCAGATTTTTGAAGGACTCGCCTTAGCGAATTCAAGAAAATCTAACGCAGAGTATGGGCGAAAGCACTGCACCCTTCGGGAAGAGTGAGAGAAGGCAACCTGCAAGCAAAAAAATCTTTGAATTAACCAGTTAGTCCTACAGCTTTTTTCACTCACATCTTACCTCCTCTCACTCTTTCAAAAGTTTGGGTATTTACTTAGTGGGGTAATAGTTATGATATAATTGATTTAAATTATTGTACTAAAAGGAGTCAGCTATGCAAGTATCCTTAAATCTTGGAACAATCAATATTCAAAATAAAGAAGTAGCAAAATTTATCCAAAATAAAAGCATTGATGAAATCAAAAAAATGTTTACGGATTTTTTAGATCATCAAGTAAACAGTTCTCAAAAAACAACCAAACCAAAAGGAAAATGGGGAGCATTTGCAGATAGAATGAGTGGACTTACTACACCTGAAATTACAGAGCATATCCAAAAAACAAGTTTGGACATGAGAGATGGTTTTGAATTTAGAGAATTGAACAGCAAATAGAAAAAAAATGAACAAATATATTTTAGATACCGATATAGTCTCTTATCTTTGGGATGAAAAATCACTGTACCATAATCAAATAGTA
>JALVXW010000034.1 GCA_027038155.1 Sulfurovum sp. | reverse complement strand
AGGTACTTCATATTGCTAACCCTATAGCCAAAAGTTTGTTGAGAGATACCATTAAACGTTTTCAAGTCTATTTTCCTAGTTATATAGAAAAAACAGAGCTTTTTGAAAAATCATTAAACTATCCTCCCCTTTTGAGTAAAAAGTTACGCTCTTTATATATTGAAAAAAATATTGAGTTTGATAAGCTTGGGGTTTTAGAAGAGGTTGGGTTACAAAGAGTGTAAAATCCAATCTATTTCATGCCATATCCCCTACAATTAGGAAGTGGAAGGCTTTGCCTCCACTAAAGTCTCCGTTTCCAAAAAAAATCTAAATTTTCCAAAAAAAGTAAAAAAATATTAAACGATGACGCAAACTGTGACGCAAATGGTTTATAATGGTTTTGCGAGTTGAAAATTAGGAGTAAGAAAATGAAAGCAATAGCAATCATCATAAATATCTTTTTCCCAGGAGTTGGAACACTCATCGTTGGGAAAATAGGAACAGGCGTGACACAAATTATACTTACCATCATCGGAGGTATTATGGCAGCAACGGGTATATTGTCTATAGTGGGTATCCCACTTGTGATAGGTGTATGGATATGGGCATTGGTCTCAGTAGCAGGTTCGAATGCTACAGAAACTATTATAGTAAAAGAGGTGGTGCGTGAAGTACCTGTAGAGAAGAAAGAAGGAGAAGCGTAATGAAAAATATTGTTTTAGGGTTAATGATTGTTTTGGGATTTGGTTTGAATGGGTGTACAAGTTTATTATAACGTCCTCCTTTGTCAAGACCACTTAACCCAACGTTCTTATTTTCATAAATTACGATACCATTCGTAATACTTGATTTTAAAATGATATGCAATTGATGAGTTTAAATCGGAAAGATTTTGTCTATTTGGATGGATTAAATCTTATGCCAAATTAAAATTAAACTTTTTGAACGGTTTTCAATACAGCTTCAGCACTCATCTCTTCTATGACATACCCTTTTTCATACGCTTTGACTCTCTCAGCAGGAGCACCGAGGTTAAAGACCATTAGGGGGAGTTGCATCATCATGACCTCTTGTGTGGTGTATGAAAAAGTCTCAGGCCATATAGAGGGGATAAGAAATATATCTATCTGGTTTTCTTGTATGATGCGAGGCAAATCATCACGCACATAACGTCCTGTGGTTTTAAAATGCTTACTTCGTATAGATTCTGTGATCTCACCGATAACGACAATATCTATGTCTAGCCCATCTTTTTCTATCTGTTGCACCATCTGTTTGATGATTTGTGAACCTTTTACATGGTTTATCGCACCTAAAATCCCGATGGTTATAGTATGTTTTTGAGAATCTTTTTCTATAACTAC
This sequence comes from Sulfurovum sp., assembly GCA_027038155.1. GTDB lineage: Bacteria > Campylobacterota > Campylobacteria > Campylobacterales > Sulfurovaceae > Sulfurovum. The sequence continues at coordinate 3,059 of JALVXW010000034.1, read as the reverse complement.
AGGGGCTATTTTTTGTACGGTGTGCGGTAGTACTTCAATGCGTTCTTTGTCTATTTGAGGATAGGCTTCTACTACTATATCTTTGGATGCATGAGAGAAACAGAGTATCTTGTGGCTTGCATCTATAAGCTTAGTCCATGCCTCTTTCCATAATCCTATATGAACATCACCCACATAGTAATTTCGCCACTCTTGCATATTTTGACCTATGGTCTCTTCTAATGTTTCTAAATCTCCATATTTACCCTCATGGTTGAGTAGATTGTAGCTAGGAGAGATAGCATAGTAGTCATGTATAGGGAGGATGAGGTTCGCTTTTGTGTTAGTGGTTAACTCATCTATATAGGCAAGCACTGTATAGATATTGGGGTAGCTAACGAGGTTGTTTACAAATATCTCTTTGATTTGTAGGGTATCTAACAACTCCCTTAATGCTTCAAGGGTAGAGATTTTAAATGCAAAGAGGTACTTTTTGTAGTGATGGGTTATTTTAAAGGTGTCGCTATAGTAGTCGTACCTTACAAGAAGAGTGTTGTATCCAGCTCTTGTGTATTTGACTACAAGTTCATCTGCATAGATGTTGGCACCACCGCCTAAATCGTGGTCAAAAATAAGGTGTGTACCCACTTTGGCATCGGCTGCTTTAAGCACAAGCATCTGTCGCAAGGTGTTGTGTGGGTCTTTTTTGATGTAGATATCAACATCTTTGCCATAGTTGGGGTGACGTCCTAGAAGTTTGACGGCATTCTCTTTGAGAAGTTTGGCCTTCTCCTGGGCACTAAATGAACCACCATGTTTATGGTAAACAAAAAGATTGGGCACCAAAAGATTAGTGTAGCCCTCTTTGATGGCACGTTGGCACCAGTCATTCTCTTCGCCATACCCTTTGCCAAAGGTATCTTCTACGAACATGCCTATTTTTTGGGTGAGTTTGTAGTTTACTCCCATACAAAAACCAACACCAGTAGGTACCGCTTCATAAAAGTTCTCTGCTTTTACCTCTTTGAAGACGTTATCTAAATCATTCACCTCCATCGCTTCAAAGATGGCATTGTCTGCTACAAAGTTGGGAAAAGAGGCAATCTCTCCAGAGTTTGTAAAGGGGGTCGTTGATGCAACATTTTCCTTATGCAAAATAGGATACATCAGACGCTCTACCCAAAATGCAGGGACTTCTGTATCGGTATTGAGGATGAGAAAATGGTTAGAGGTGTAGCTGTAGGCTTCATTGACACTTTTGAGAAACCCTTGATTCTCCTCGTGGTCCAAAAAGAGTGCATTGGGATGTTTTTTGAGTCTCTTTAACAGGTAGGGTTTAACACGCTCATCGGGGCTACAGTCATTAATCACGATGAGTCTATGGGGTACAGAGGTGTGTTTTTCAATACTGTCAAAAAGCTTTTCTAAAAAACTATAGCCATTATAGACAGGGATAATAATATCAATGGTTGTCTCTTTGATGGCATATTTTTCTGCATCAAATGGTGCAAAATACTCATGTGGGTTTACCTCTACAAACTGAGTGCTTTGTGCAATGTTTTTGTTGCTTTTCTCTTTGGTCTTTTGCCAAAGATAGGCGATGTCACCACGCATGAGGTAGTAGAAGACTTTTTTGAGTATTTGGGGATTGTCTTTAATGACTTTAAGTAAACTGATGCCTTTAAGAAATTTTGATTTGATATTGCTTGGGATAAGACGTTTGAGTCTGTTTTTGATGCGTAGTGACTCTGCAAGGGCTTGTAGGTTTTGGATGTGTTGATCCTTCTCCTCTATGGCCTGTTTTTGTTTCATAAACATATCTACCCCAGCATACTGTTGCGAGAGTATGAGATTGGCAAGTTCCTCTATGGTCTGGCGAGGCAGTAAGCTATAATCAGAAGGGCTAGGTGTGATGCCAAGATGATTGACCTGAGCTAAAATACCAAAAAAACGCTCTATGGCATGGGCAAGGGTGTTATCTTTTTGTCCCTTCTCCTCTTCAAATTCAAGTTGATTCTCTCTAAAAAGGGTAATAAGAGGTTTGAGCAGTGAGGTGCGAATCCAAAACATCGTTCCAGCAGGAAAGAGATAGTTTTGATCATAAATAATCTGGCACTTTTGGGCAAGTAGGTCTATCTTGTCATTGTTGCCGTAAGCGTAACGTTCGGAGTCAAGTATGGTATTTCTGCCTGTAACAATCCCCACTTTTTTGTCTGTCTCAAAAAGTGTGACAATCTCATTGACCAGTTTGTCTGAACCCAAAAGATCAAAATAGAGTAGTTTTCTCCATACCTTGCCTAGCGGACTGTTGCCTGTTTTTTTTGTATGTAGTTTACAGATATAGGGGTAGCTGTCTTCAGGAATGATGTTTATCACTTGCAAAAAGGGTAACACATCTCGTCCTCTGTTTTCTGCCATATATACAAAAGCGTGAGGGTGTGTGTTGAATATCTTTAATGCTTCACTCTCATCCATACCCTCTGGCAGGGTAACAAAGAGGTCGTATGGTATGCTAAGTTGATGAAGATACTCTGCTATCTCTTGCCAAATATCTATGTAGAATACATGGGCAACAATGGCTACTTTTTTTTGTGATTTCTCTATGCGAGAAGGTGCGGTTTTGTGAATGTTTCCATCCTGCACCGTAAGTTGTAAAAAAGAGGTACTCAAATCTGTCTGCCTTTGTATTGTGTGGGCTAAACCCCAATTTGGTAGTATTCAAACCCTAGTTCATGCATACGTTTTTTATCGAATTGGTTACGGCCGTCAAAAAAGATAGGATTTTTAAGCAACCGCTTGACTTCATCAAAATCAGGACTTCTAAACTCCTGCCACTCGGTGACTAAAATAAGTGCATCTGCATCTTTGAGAACATCATATTTTCCCTCTTTATACGAGACTGAGGGGTTCTCTTTAAGGTAGTAGCTCTCTGCTTCATGACGTGCTTTTGGGTCATAGGCTACCACAGAAGCTCCACGAGAAGTGAGCTCGTTGATAATGGTAATAGAAGAGGCTTCCCGCATATCATCAGTCTCTGGTTTAAAGGCGAGTCCCCATATAGCAAATGTTTTGCCTTTAAG
>JALVXW010000033.1 GCA_027038155.1 Sulfurovum sp. | reverse complement strand
TCACTGTAAGCAGGTTGCCTTGTGCATCATAGGTAAAGGTCGTTGTGTTCCCCAACGCATCCGTTTGACTCAGTTTATTACCCACTGCATCATAGGTATAGGTAGTGGTGTTGCCCCTTTGGTCAGTGGTGCTTGTGACTCTTCCTGCTGCGTCGTATTCTGAAGTTGTGGTAGTGCCGTCAGGATAGGTGGTTTTGGTGAGTTTGTTGTGGGTGTTGTAGGTGTAGGTGGGGATGTTGGCAAAGAGGGTGAGAGTGAAGAGTAGGAGGGTTAAGATTTGCTTCATTGTTCTGCCCTCCTTTTTTGGATTATTTTAGCGTAGGTTGGCTTTTAGGGGAGAGAGTTATCATTATCACCCGACCCCTGTGGCTCGACCCCTGTGGCTAAGGCTTCTGATGTACATGATAGTCTCCTCCAAATCGCAGACAGTCTTCTTGGTACATTTTTTTCATCATCTCCTTATCTTTTTGCGATATATTAAGAGTCGGATCTATATAGTTGTATGGGATATATTCACCACCATCCATAACACAATATCCAACATACCCTCTATCTCTTGGGCAACCTTCTGACTCAGACAAAGTTACTATTGGATGCTTCTTCTTTTTCTGATTGCCTTTCTTGCACTTTCGCTTGACATATCCTATCTTTCCCTCAAAACACATTACTATCTCTCCCGTATTCCGTTCCTCAACCAAACAAGAAGGTCTGGTCTCATCAAGAGCGATATTTTGTTTTATATTGGTGTCGGTACAACCAATTAACAACAACATCAAGGGTAATAGAATCTTTGTTTTCATTGTGTTCTCCATATTTTAAATTTTTTTTCTAATTAGTTCGTCCCAAATTATATATGCACCATATAATAAAAATAACGAAACCATAACTGATGTCACGGTGCCAACTTTTACATCGCCTAACCAAGATGGCAAAGCTTTTGTATATATAATTTTTAAACTCCCGAAAACCAATAATCCAACAACAAAATACCATATTATCTTCATTTTGACAACTCTTTACCAAGACTCCATATGAGTTTTGTCATATCTTTCAAAATTTCCATTGCTTTTTCAAATTGAATTGGATCCTGAACAACTTTATCAAGTTTAGCAATCACCATATGGTTAAGACCATTTGTTCTTGCAAGATACGCAGATGGAACAGATGAATAATGAGCTAATGGAATCTTTGTTAATCCTTTTGCAAATCCTAATGTAGCCTGCGTCCATCTAAAAGCCCTATCAACATCCCTAATAGTTCCTGTAGCCATGCTCATATACTGAGTTGCATAGTAATATTTATCATAAGCATTGTCAATAGTTTGTTGAGATACTCCTCCCAGCATTATACTTTGGATAATACTGTTTAGAGCATCGTTTCTCATGTGCATACCCAAGACAACGACTCTTGCATACATTGATACTACTGCCCCTCTCTCAACCGTCCCTGCAATTCGAGGATATCCACTTGCAATAGTCGACATAAGGTTCATTCCAAGACTCATCATGCCCCCAAAGAAATGCCCACTAGGATCCACATACATCACCGGATTCCCACCGGCATAGAGGTAGTGGTTTTGACTGAGTGGATCGTTTAGTGTCCCCTCATAGGTATCACGGCTGAGGAAGCGTGCTGTGGTGGGGTTGTAGTATCGGGCTCTCAGGTAGTAGTTACTTGTCTCAGCATCAAACTGCTCCCCAGTAAACAAGAAGCTATTCTCAGAAGCTCCATCATGGTTACTAAGTTCTCCATATGGCGTATAAGCATAAGAGTCTGTCAATGCCTCACTACTATCCACAAGCCCCCTCGTTGAACCTAGTGCATCGGTGAGGAAACTATGCGTGCCATCACTGAGTAGATCATTGCCGTAGGTATAGTGAACCTCGGTGCCGTTCTCCTTTGTTTTGGTTATCACTTGCGCAAACGGCGTGTTGCCATCGATCAGATACATCGTCGTCTCGCCATTGACGACTTTGGCTATACGGTGATCATCGGCATCATAGCTATACTCTAAAGTGTTGTTAGGAGTGATGACTTTGACGAGGCGGTTTTTATCGTCGTATTCATAACTATTCGTGCCATCATCTATGAGATTGCCATTACTGTCATAAGTGTAGGTGATGGAGCCTTTTTGCGTGAGTTGGTCATTTTCGTTGTAGCTATAGCTCTCGCTGATGCCGTCAATGGTTTTCGTAACTAAGTTGCCAACTGCATCATAAGCAAAGGTCGTAGTAGTATTGTTTCCATTAGGGTCGTTACTAACTACCTCTTTGGTCAGCTGATTGACACTGTTGTACTCATAATCAACCGTCCTACCAGAATGTTCCACTATTTGCGTACGGTTCCCCACCGCATCCAGTGTATAAGCAAAGCTTTGAAGAACAGTACCATCACTCTTTTTATGTGTGATGTTGGTTATTCTGTTTCTACTGTCATACTCGTAGCTTGTAGTGATGCCGCTAGAGAAAGTGACTTTGGTCTGCCTTCCTATGGCATCGTAGTCATAAGTAACAGTGCCTTGACTATCTGTGACGGTTTTGAGACGGTTGAGGGCATCGTAGGTTTTAGAGATGGTGGTTTGTGGGGTCTCTATCTTGATGATGTTGCCTGCTTCATCATAGTCATAAGAGATAGTCTCCCCACTAGGGTTCGTCTGACTCTTGAGCCTTCCCATACTGTCATAGGTATTGGTGATGGTGCCTTGGGCATCTGTGATAGTTTTGACTCTGCCACTTGGAGTATAGCCATAGGTGACTGTACTACCATCTGCATACTCTATACGCACCAGCCTGTCATAACTGTCATAGATGAACTTCTGAGCCTTGTTGGCATAGTCGGTGATTTGTGTCTGTTTGCCTTGTGCATCGTAGGTGAATCTCTTTGTCTCACCTTTTGGAAGGGTTTCGCTTGCTAGCTCTCCTGTAGGTCTGTAGCTCCAACTTGTTGTGTGGTTTAGAGCATCGGTTTGTGCTATCTTCTTGCCTTGGCTGTCGTAGGTGTAGTGTGTCGTTGCACCATTGGCAAGGGTGACTTGGTTGAGTAGTGGTATGGTTTTGTTGGTGTCATAGCCATAAGAGGTACTTCGCCCTGCTTCATCCATCTTGGAGCTTGGGAGTCCAGAGATGTTTTTGCCCTCTACTACTGTAGTGCCATCAGGATAGATGGTTTTTACCCTTTGGTTGAGGGCGTTGTACTCATAGGTAGTGGTTTGGTTTAGTGCATCTGTCACTGTAAGCAGGTTGCCTTGTGCATCATAGGTAAAGGTCGTTGTGTTCCCCAACGCATCCGTTTGACTCAGTTTATTACCCACTGCATCATAGGTATAGGTAGTAGTGTTGCCCCTTTGGTCAGTCGTGCTGGTGACTCTGCCTGCTGCGTCATACTCCGAAGTTGTGGTAGTACCGTCAGCATACGTAGTCTTGATGAGCCTGTCTGCATCGTCATACGCATAGCTAGTCGTCTCTCCCTCTTGGTTGGTCTCACTTAGCAGGTTGTCCATCGCATCATAGGTTTTAGACGCTGTGGTGCCATCAGCGTAGGTGGTTTTAGTGAGTTTGTTGTGGTTGTTGTACTCATAGCGTGTGGTTCTGTTTTGGCTATCGGTGGTACTTACTTTGTTGCCTCTGGCATCATATTCATAAGTGGTGGTATTGCCCAGCTCATCAGTGGTGCTTATGATGCGGTTAAAGGCATCGTAGGTATTGGAGGTGGTCGTTGTAGTGCCCTCTGGGGTGGTGGTGGTTGTGGTGAGCAGGTTGAGGCTCTCATCATAGGTGTAGGTGGTTTTGGTACCATCAGGTTTTGTTTCGCTTGCCACTTTTCCTGTAGAGGAGACATCACCCAGATAAGAGATAAAATGGTTTTTGTAGGTATATTTTGTTGTTTGATTATACTCATTGATACTCTCTACTCTATTGCCAAACTTATCATACCAGTAGGTGGTTTTTGCACCACTGGGGGTGGTGATGTAGCGTGGGTTGTTGTAGTCGTTATAGACTATCTTTAGCGTATTGCCGTTTTTATCTGTTATGCTTGTGGGTGCGTTTTTATCGTTATACGCTGTACTCTCGCTATTGCCCAGTGCATCAGTTGTGCTAAGCAAGTTACCTTTTGCATCATACGCGTTAGTTGTGCTCTCGCCTAATGGGTTGGTAACAGTAAGCTCTCTGCCTTTGCTATCGTAAGTATGTGTGGTAGTCTCACCCATTGGGTTGGTTTGGCTTACTACATTCCCCTGCGCATCATAGACATACAGATGGGTTCTACCTAACTTATCTTTGACTATCTCTTCTCGTCCATCTATATCATGGGCAAACTCCACCACATTCCCATCAGCATCTACGGTTTTAATGAGCCTTCCTGCTTCATCGTAGTAGTTTTTAGCCACCCTTAGTCCACTTGGGTCGTAGTACTCCTCCA
>JALVXW010000032.1 GCA_027038155.1 Sulfurovum sp. | reverse complement strand
CAGGGTATTGAGATACCTGAAGAGATAGTAGAGGTGATAGGCTACTTTACCGAAGAGGGAGAGATAAACCCCGAGCGTGACCCTGAACTTTATAAACTAGAGCGTGCCATAAAACAAAACAGACGAGACATCAAAGATACACTCTATAAGCTTGCACACTCCTCTAAACTTAAAGAGTATCTGGTAGATACACAAGTGCACTTTAACGGTGGGGAGGAGACACTGCTTGTGCGTGGCGGGTTTAACAGTGTCATTAAGGCTACTGTAGTCGCTCGTAGTGCTGGCGGATTTTTCTACATTTTGCCTCAAAGCATCTCTCACCTCAAAGAGAAAGAGTCGGCCCTGCTCTCTAGCAAAGAGGAGATAGTCTATCGTTACTGTAAAGAGATTTCGGCACTCTTTTTTAAGTGGGAGCGTTTCTTGAGCTTTATCAACAGAGAGTATGACCGATTTGACCACTATCAGGCTCGTGTACGTTTTGCTAGAGCCAAAGAGTATGAATTTGTTTTGCCCTCTAAGGCTAAGCGTATCAAACTTGCAGATTTTGCACACCCTGCCATAGAGAAACCAGTCCCAGTAACAATGGACTTTAACAAGCAGATAATGTTAATCACTGGTGTGAATGCTGGGGGTAAAACAATGCTGCTTAAGTCCATGCTTAGTGCGGTCTATATGTCTAAGTATCTACTTCCTTTTAAGTGTGATGCGAGCAAGACAGAGGTAGGACACTACAGGAGTATAGAGGCAGTTATAGATGACCCTCAGTCGGTTAAAAATGACATCTCAACTTTTGCAGGGCGTATGCAGGAGTTTGCCAAACTCTTTAAAAAAGAGGATGCCATTGTAGGGGTAGATGAGATAGAGCTAGGAACAGACTCCGATGAAGCGGCGAGTCTCTTTAGGGTGATGCTTGATGAACTTCGTAAAAAAGGCATTAGTTTTATTGTCACCACACACCATAAGCGTCTGGCTTCACTTATGGCGAGTGATGATGAAGTAGAGCTTATTGCAGCACTCTATGATGAGGAGCGACGTGTACCTACCTATACCTTTTTACAAGGAAGTATTGGAAAGAGTTATGCTTTTGAGACCGCAGAGCGTTATGGCGTGCCTATGGGGATTGTCAAAGAGGCAAAAAGAGTTTATGGAGAAGACAAAGAGAATCTTAATGAACTCATAGAGAAGTCCACCTCATTAGAGCGTGAAATGCGTATGAAGATAGACAAGATAGATAAAGAGCTAAAGGCTGTGGAGGCTAAAAAGACTAAGCTTGAAGAGGAGGCGTTTAGACTTCAAGAGCAACATAGAAAAGCTATTGCCACATTGGAAAATCGCTACAATGCAGCCACCAAAAAGGCACGAGAGGCACTAAAAGCAAAAGAGTCCACAGAGGGCAGAAGACTGCTGAATGTTGCGCATCAAAGAAAAGCGTTTAAACACAAAGAGCCAGCCAAGGTAGATGAAGTACCTTTGAAAGAGGGCGATAAAGTGAAGTATCGTTCGCATAAAGGGGAGCTTGTCTCTGTACGTGGCAAAGATGCGACTATTATTGTAGATGGTCTAAAGATGCGTGTACCTCTTGCTCAACTAAAAAGAAGAGCTGATACTCCACAAATCAAGCTCAAACCAAAACCACGTCAACCAAAAGCAGATGTAAGTGTAGAAAAATCAGGTGCTTCTGTTTCGGTAAAACTCCTAGGCATGTATGCCGATGAAGCCATAGATACCGTCGATAAGTTTCTCTCTGATGCTCTTGTAAACAACCTCAGTGAAGTGCAGATTATCCATGGAACTGGTGGAGGGGTGTTGTCTAAACTGGTCAGTGAGTATCTCAAAAAACACCCTAAAATTGGGAAATATTATCGTATGCCAGGTAATTTGGGTATTACTGTTGTGGAGTTGTAGTGCTTTCTTTAACTCTACAAGGTATAATATATCAATGAATCTAATCTAGGAGAATGGTGTGAATATTGCAGATGTGAAAAAAGAGTTAAGCAGTGATGAAAAAGTATTAGAGAGTGCCTTTAAGCTAGAGACACTCTATAAAAAACATAAAGTTAAAATATGGGCTGTTTTGGCTGCTTTGGTTGTCTTTTTTGGGGGTAAGGCACTTCAGGAGTCACTGCATGCTTCGGCATTGGCCAAAGCCAATGAAGCCTTTTTGACACTACAAAAAAATGCCAACGATACACAGGCACGTAAAGTCTTAGCTGAGAATAACCCTGAGCTTATGGCACTCTTTAGCTATGCACAAGCAGTAAAAAATAGAGATGTAAAAGCATTGGAGTCTTTAGCAGGCAGTCAAAATAGATTGCTTTCAGATGTGAGTAGTTACACGGTGGGTGTCCTTACCAAAAAACCAGTAGATTCGGTGCTCTATAAAGAGTTGTCTCTGTTTGAACAGGCGTATGCAGCCCTAAAAGAAGGAGACAAAAAAACGGCAAAATTAAAACTAGAGCTTATTGATGAGCGTTCTCCTCTTGCTGTGGTTACAAGGTTTTTAAAACACTCACTCATAAAGGCAAAATAAGATGAGACATGTGAAAAATCTATCGTTTTTGGCATCTGTTGTCATGATGATGCTTTTTTCGGGATGTAGTTCAAAAAAATATTTTGAACCCCAAAAAAGTTTCTCTGCTTCAGAAGCATCAAGTGCTTACAGTGGTAACATTGTTGATCTTAGTCGTGATGGTGGTACGTTGAGTAATGGAAGCTACCTTGGTAAAGGAGGCATAAAAACAGTACCACTTGGCAAGGGCTATAGATTTTTAAATGAGAACAGTCAGTATTTACTCGCTGCCAATGCAGAAGGAATACTAAAGGTTATCGATAAAAAAAGTAAAAAAACTGTACGTAAAATCTCTTTGCATGTGCCTGTGGTATCGGCTACAATGCATCATGGAATGATTGCCTATATCTTAAACAATAACGCCTTTGGTGTTTATGTGATGAAGGGTAATAGAAAAATTGTAGAGAGTCGTTCAGAGATAACCTATGCCATAGACACGCGTGCAGCAAGTCCTATGTTTATTGACAATCTTGTGGTGATGCCTATGCTTGATGGTAAACTCATTATTGTAGATATACACAATACGCAAAATGCCAAAGTGGTCTATCTCTCTAGTCAAAAGGCCTTTAATAATATTATCTATCTTTCACGTATAGGCAATACAATGGTTGCAGCCACACCAAAAATGCTTGCTACATTGGGTAGTGCAGGGCAGTTTGAGTACAGAGCCAATATCTCTGAAGTGGTTGCGACCAAAAATAGAATCTACCTTTTTACAAAAGAGGGAAAGGTTGTTGCTTTAACTCCAACACTTAAACATGTGGGTAAAGCCAAATTTAAATTTGCCCACTTTGCTGTTGCTGCTGCATTGGGAGGCAAAGTCTATGCGTTGGATCAGCATGGCTCTCTTATTGTTTTAAGTACTGACCTTAAAAAGTATAAAGTATATGATGTAGGTGCAGTGGAGGAAGCAGCATTTATCACAGGAGACAAGCTCTATAAAGATGGTAAAGTGATTCATCTTTCTACATTAGGTTATGAGTAGTAAAAGCGATCTACTTGTTGCCTTTGAGGAGTATCTGAGTGTTACCAAGGCACTTGATACCCACACCATTTATGCCTACCTCTCTGACCTTGCCCAACTCGAAGAGCAGACAGGCAAAAAACTTACCACACTTGATACCACTGATGTCTTAGGCTTTTTGGCTGGTTTTGAAAATAAACGTACCCTCAACCGTAAACTCTCATCTATCAATGCCTTTTTTGCCTTTTGTCATAAGCAGGATTTTACCCATGAAAAAATCAAAATCCCCATGGCGAAAGTACCTCAAAACCTCCCCAAATATATAAGCAATGAAGAGATATTGGATGGCATCAATCAAATAGACAGAAGTACAGTAATGGGCTTACGCGACTATGCACTGATACTCTTTTTGTATGCCAGTGGTTGTCGTGTCTCCGAGGCGTTGAGTGTGCAACGTACAGACATTGTAGAGGGGTGGCTCAAAATTCGTTTTGCCAAAGGTGAGAAAGAGCGTGTTGTGCCATTGGCTCCTGTAGCCACACAGGCTTTAGAGCTCTATCTGGCTGAACAGACTATGGCAAGCCCTTACCTATGGCTAAACTACAGAGGAGAACAACTAAGCCGCATCAGTGCATACAAGATAGTCAAGAAGTATTTGGGAGTTTCCCCCCATGTCCTACGTCACTCCTTTGCCTCCTCTCTCATCATAGGTGGGGCAGATTTGCGTGTGGTACAGGAGCTATTGGGCCATAGTTCACTAGAGACCACGCAGATTTATACGCATATACAGAAGCAGAATTTGGCAGATACTATGAATCGGTTTCATCCGTTGGGGTAAAAGTGTGAATAGAAAGAAGATAAATATTTTTGTCATATCTCCTAGTGATGT